>JAYTKG010000601.1:0-2255 GCA_043730435.1 Acidimicrobiia bacterium
CGGTAGTCGAGGTGGTGGTGGCGGGACTGAACGCGTCAAGAGGACGATCGGCCTTGTCCTTGCCGAGCATGACCAGCACCGTGGCGTCACCCAACTGACCTTCCTTCGTGTTCACCGGTGTTGGCATGGTCTCGACCGCGACACCACCCATGACCTGCGCAACTGATCGGGCCACGGCTTCTGCCGCCGGACCTGGCACATAATAGACTTTGCTGACGTCGAGTTCTGCCTCGGTGTTGACGCCGTTGGTGGGGCTGCCCATCGTGAACAACTTGCCCAACGCATCGCTAAATCGCCCGGCCGAGCCGTTGATCTTGCTGGAGTTCGCGACGATGACCGTGGCACCCGTAGTGGACAGGGGAATGGTTCCCGTGGGAGGGGTCGATGTTGATGAAACAGAGACACCGGTCGTAGACGTCGACGACGTTGTGCCACTGGCATCGGTGACCGTCGGCGTCTTAGACGTGACCTTGTTACCACCGTCATCTTGAATATTTTTGAGAATCAGAAAACCAACCACTACTGCGACGGCCGCGACGATGATGCTGATCGTGGAACCCATGGGCGCGCCCGTGTTGCCACCTTTGGTTGCTGGCCGACGAGAGGTTGGGTCGTTGCTCATCTGTGGGTTCCTCCGTTGGCATCGTCGGCGATTGGCGGCCCTTCGAGTCTGGCGCGGCGACGGCGATCACGAAGCCTGAGCAGGCGGCGAACCACCATAGGATCGTGTTCTAACGCTTCCGGCCGATCGAGAAGGCGGTTAAGTTCCTGATAATACTCGTCCAGGCTGCAGCTAAAGCGCGCGCGGATCAGGGTGTCTTTGGCGTCATCAAGTGTCCACCAACTCCCTTCAAAATCGAGCAGGGCTCGTTCGCGTTCGGTCATCTCAAACTGATCTGGCACCCCTACAGCCTGCCCGCCCTGAGACCGCGATACAAGCACCCTCGAAAATCCGGTTCGCAGTGCCTAGTTCTGCGGTTCATACGGCGCACTAAGGTCGACGTTCGATGGCAGCAAACCTCACCACAAGCCCGATCCAACGCCCGTTTTTTATCGGCGTCGCTGGCGGCACCTGCTCCGGGAAAACAACGATTTCTGAGCGGCTGACCGAACTTGCTGGCGAAGCACATGTGGCCCTCATCAAGCTGGACGCCTACTACGTGGACCGCACGCACGAACCGTTCGCTCAGCGGGTGCTGGCCAACTATGACCATCCCGACGCCTTCGACTGGGCATTGCTGAATGACCACATTGCAGCACTTTCGGCGGGTGCCACCGTTCCGGTTCCGGTCTATGACTACGTTCTGCACAATCGCAGTAACCAAGTGCAAATGATCCGGCCAGCTCGAATCGTCGTCGTGGAAGGCATCCTGGTGCTGTATGACCAGGCGTTACGCGACCGTTTCAACCTCAAGGTGTTTGTCGATACCGATGCCGATATCCGCTTTATCCGTCGACTACAACGCGACGTCGCCGATCGTGGGCGAACCCCGGAAAGCATCGTGGCGCAGTACCTGACAACCGTTCGGCCAAGCCACGAGCAGTTCATTGAACCAAGCAAACGTCATGCCGACGTGATCCTGCCGGATGGCGGAATGAACGAACCGGTGCTCGACATTTTGCTCGCCCGAATTCGCGAATTGGTCCGGGTCAATTGAGCACATGGGACCGAGGACGCCTGTGCGAGTGCGGTCGGCGCCACGGGCAAGGCCCATTGGCTGACGCCTCTAGGCGGGACGCACCGACTTCAGTACCTGGCCGATCATGCGCCAAAACGCGTCGGCGGCAACTGAGTCATTGTGTACGCCATCGCGAAAATGACCCGGGTTTGCTGATACCCACCCGTCCCACGGCACAACGTTCTCTACTCGCGTTCGCAGCCACGCATTGAATTCGGCGGCCCGTTGCGGAGCCCTTTCGGTGGCGGTGGCAACCCAAACCAGGGTGGAACTGGCGGGCATCGCCGCAATAAACCGATTTGCGTCGGCGATGACGTCGGCCATCGGGCGCTCGCTGAGCACATCGTTCGTGCCGAGTTCAATGACAATGACCCTGGGAGCCAACTTGTTGGCCGTCGCGGCCGTGACTTCTAGGGCGCCCGCCCCGGCCATGCCCGCTTGGACCATCGCTCGACCATATTGGGCCTCGGTGTAGGCATATCCAACGTAACGATGCTGTTCTGTCGGGCTTTGCGTGGTCAACGAATCGCCGGCGATGAGCACCCGATACTGAGGTTCGGTTCGGCTCGGCAAGCG
>JAYTKG010000602.1:0-22160 GCA_043730435.1 Acidimicrobiia bacterium
TATGGGATCGCTGATCAAGAAGCGCCGAAAGCGCATGCGCAAGAAGAAGCACAAGAAGATGTTGAAGCGCACGCGTTTCCAGCGTCGTAACAAGTAACTCTGCAGCAGATCTCCTGATCTGGGGGAGCTACGACCGACCGCCCGTTACGACGGGCGGTCGGTTCGCGTCTGCACGACCACGGCATCGGGCAGCGCCTCGATCAGCTCCGCATGATGACCGGTGAGAAACCAGGTGGACCCGCTGCCGGCCATCGTCGGGCGGACACCGGCAGCTTCGGTGACGCGGTCCCGCCAGCGAACTAGAGACGGTTCGACTATGAGGGCCGCTTCTTCAAGATCATTCGGGCCTTCAGCGTGGGGGCCGCCGAGCGCATCCCAAGCCTTGTAAGCCGCGACGGTTGAGACTCCGACCGGCGGAACGATAAGCGTGAACGTTCGGTCGAGGTGGGAGAGCGGGTCGATGATGTCGCCGATACCGGTGACCCGGCCTCGGCCGCCAACCACACAGAACGGCACGTCGGCGCCGATGCTGGTTGCGATAGCAACGTCCCGGCAGCCCGCCCATCGCAGCACCGCGGCTGCGTCGGCTGAGCCGCCACCCAGGCCGCCCTGCGCCGGGATGTTCTTGGTCACATGGACGGCAGCGTGGCGACCAACCGCACGCAGAGCTTTGCGGACAAGGTTGCCGTCATCCGTCGGGAGTCCAGCGCCGAACGGGCCCGAGATCGACAGGCTGTCGCCCTCCGTGAACGTCAGTTCATCGGCCAGTTCCAGCGTCACCATCTCGGCATCGATCAGGTGGTAGCCGTCATGGCGAACGCCCGTGAGTCGCAGGGAGATGGTGAGCTTGGCGGGCGCACGAACAACAACGGTCATGCTGTCACCCTTGCAGATGCCCACCGCCCGAACCGGCTGACGCTACGCCTTAAGGGCGGCGACGGCGCGGGTGAGGGCGCCCCATTGCTGCACGTCGAGTTCCTCGGCTCGGGCTTCGGGGCGGATACCGGCCTGCTCGAACGCCTCGGGCGTCACGTGAGCGGCCAACGCTCGACGGAGCATCTTGCGTCGTTGACCGAAACCGGCTTTCACCAGGGAGAACAACAGCGCCCGGTCGACATCGGGCACGGCGGGTGTCGGCCATCGCGTGATCGAGACCAGTGCCGAATCGACCTTTGGCTGCGGGAGGAACACCGTGGGCGGCACATAGCCAGCAATGCGCGCCTCGCCCCAGTAGGCGATCTTGACCGAAACCGCGCCGTACGGGTCGGTGCCGGCGGCAGCAACCATGCGGTCGCCGACCTCGCGCTGCACCATCACCAGCATGCGGCTGATCTGGGGCACGTCATCGAGCAGATCGCACACAAGCGGCGTTGCCACGTTGTACGGAAGATTGGCCACCATTGTCCAGCCGTCGGTGCCACCAAGCACCTGTGGCCAGTCGAGCTTGAGTGCGTCGCCCTCCACCAGCGTCACGCCGGTGTCGGCCAGTTCGATCCGCAAGACGTCGCACAGGCCGTGGTCGATCTCTACCGCGGTCACCGACGCTCCCGTCTCGACCAACGCCCGGGTGAGCGAACCGAGACCGGGGCCGATCTCCACCACACGGTCACCGGGGCCCACGTTGGCCAGCCGAGCAATACGCCGCACGGTATTGGGGTCAACCACGAAGTTCTGGCCGAACGCCCGTCGAGGAGCCAGTCCGTGCCGATCTAGGAGCTCGCGCGCCTCGCGGGGCGAGAGCGTCATTTCCAGCTGATGCGAACCGTCAGCGGCGCGTCGATCTGGTCACCCAACTCGTTGAAGATCGCTTCGGTGAGCTGCAGCACTTGATCGGGAGGAATGTCACGATGGACGGCCACGATGCAGGTGGTGGTGTGGTTGTTGCTCAGGTTGACGAGGGTGATGTTTCCTCCGACGGGAAGAACAGCACCGATCCCGGTCTTTGCGGCAATGCATGGCCGAGGCAGCTCGCGCCAGACGGGCGCTACGACCTGGAAGCCGACCTTGCCTTCGATTTCGGTCGCACTCTTAGGTGCAGGAACACCAATGAGAATCGGTGGCGGTTCGAGCGTGGTGGCTGGCCCGTTGAGGAACGCGATAGCGGGCGACGTGGGCGCGACGCTGCTCTCATCGGGCCCCGCACGGAGCCCGGCTGCCACGTCACCACCTTGGACCGTTGCCACCGCAGTCTGCCCGCCCGAGGGCGCGCTGCGAAGCAGGAAGGGAACGGCCACGGCAGTCACGGCGGCAGCCACGACAATCCTTCGCCAATCAACTGCTTCGAGCCTCAACTGTGCCTCACGTTGTAACGCTTCCGGGTCGGACGGTCCGATTCCGGGGGTCGCTGCGGCCAGGTCTGCCGCCCGCAGTGATTTGCGTACGATAAGTGGGTCAGAGTCGGAACGCAATACGCGCGTTCGAAATTGTGCGTTCTCCCAGCTCAGTAGGGGTGTCGCCCCGCAGGGCGGCCAGGGCGTAGACCACATGACCCACGAACGCTGGTTCGTTTTGCTTCCCACGATGCGGAATGGGGGCAAGGAACGGACTGTCGGTTTCGGCCAGGATGCGATCGGCTGGGCAGAGCATCGCGGCGGCCTGCAGATCCTTCGCGGAGGGGAACGTCACGATGCCGGAGAATGACAAGAACGCCCCGATATCGAGGCATCGGCGGGCGTCGTCTGAGTCACCCGTGAAGCAATGGAAGATCGTGTTGGTCGGCGTGCCCTCGGCGGCCAAGATGTCGAAGGTGTCGTCCCACGCTTCACGGGTGTGGATCACGAGCGGCAGGTCATGCTGATGGGCCAACGCGATCTGGGCGGCGAACACCTCGCGCTGTGCCTCGCGAGGCGAGTTGTCGTAGTGATAGTCGAGGCCGCATTCACCGATAGCCATCACCTTGGGCTGGCCGATGAGCGGCAGAATGCCGTCGATGCCACCCTTGGCCTCATGCGGATGCACGCCGACCGTGGCCCACACATCATCATGCTGCGCAGCGATGTCGATGCAGCGTTGGCTGTCGGCGGCGTCGCAACCAACGGTGATGAAACCAATGACGCCGGCGGCTCGTGCTCGATCGAGGGTGGCAACCGTGCCACCCGGAATACGTTCGTGTTCCAGGTGGCAGTGGTTGTCGAAGAACTGACCTTCGAGGGCTGTCGTGGTCATCGGCGCGGGAAGAGCGACTCGCCCTTGGTCACCGGAAGTCCGCCCGGGTAGCCGCCCCACGCGGCTGCCTGAGGCAGGCGTTGATCTTCGACCAAGCCTGGTAGCCCGAGTCGTTCCCAGATGGCCTGGCTCGACGCTGGGATCGCCGGGCTGGCCAGCACCGCAACAATGCGAAGCGCCTCCAGGGCATCGCCCATAACGGCGTCGACCTCGGGGCCAGGTTCGGCCTTCCACGGCTCGTTTTTCTCGAGGTGCGCGTTGGTGGCTCGCACCAGATCCCACGTCGCCCGCAGCGCAGTGGACGGTGCGAAGTCGGCCCAGCCTTGCGCCGTTGCCTCATACGCGGCGGCGGCCAGCGGAGCTAAAAGGGAGGTGGGTGACGGCTTGGGGCCGATGCCGTCACACTTCTTGCCAACTACGGTGGCGACGCGGGCCAGGAGGTTGCCGAGGTTGTTGGCGAGGTCCGCGTTATAGCGAGCGGTCATCCCTTCATAACTGAAGTCCCCGTCGTTGCCGAAGATGACGTCGGACAGGAAGTGATAGCGGTAGCCATCTACCCCGAAGTCTTCAACCAGGTCGTGCGGCGCGATTTGGGTGAGTCCGGTCTTGGACATTTTCTCGCCACCGACCAGTAAGAAACCGTGCACGAAAATATTAAGCGGTGGCTCTATGCCTGCGGCCAGCAGCATGGCCGGCCAGTACACACAGTGGAACCGCAGGATGTCTTTTCCGATGACGTGATAGGCGGGCCAGTACTTGTCGAACTGCGCCTTGCTCTCGGCGTCATCGCCGCCGTAGCCGACCGATGACAGGTAGTTGGTGAGCGCGTCGAACCACACGTAGGTGACGTGCTTTTCGTCCCACGGTAACGGGATACCCCACGTGATCGACGTACGGGAGATGCTGAAGTCGTTGAGGCCCTGTTTGATGAAACCGAGTGCCTCGTTGCGCTTGCCGTCTGGACGTACGAAGTCGGGATGGCGTGCGTACCAGTCAAGGAGGGGCTTTTCGTACTCGCTCAATTTGAAGAAATAGTTCTCTTCCGCAAAGCGCTCGACGGGGCGCTTGTGGATAGGGCAGAGGCCGCCGTCCAAAAGATCAGCCTCGACGTAATAGGCCTCGCAGGCCACGCAGTAGAGACCCTCGTACGACTTCAGTTCGATGGCGCCGTTGTCGTAGCAGGCCTGCAACAGCTTCTTCACTGCTTCGTAGTGGCGCGGTTCGGTGGTGCGGATGAAGTCGTCGTTCTTGATGCCAAGCTCGGTCCAGGCCTCGACAAACCGGACCGCCGTCTTGTCAGCCCATTCCTGTGGGGTCACGCCCTTTTCGTCCGCAGTGCGCTGCACCTTCAGGCCGTGCTCATCGGTGCCGGTCAGGAAACGAACGTCGTCACCCAACATGCGATGCCACCGGGTGACGGCGTCACCGATAACCGTCGTGTAGGCGTGCCCGATGTGGGGCGCGTCATTCACGTAATAGATCGGCGTTGTCAGGTAGTAGCTGCTCACGCCCTAGAGGTTACGCGACATGCCTCGCTCGGCCGCTAGCTGATTGGCTTCGCTGGTCGCTACCGCTCCTGGCGCTCAGCTACCGCTTTCCCTCGCTCGGACTCGCTCCGCTCAGACAATGCCGCAAGCCTTTCGGCCCCGATGGAAAGGTTTTTTCGGGTAACTCAAACCTGCTTTGTTCGGGTCACACTGCGAGTTGTTTCGGAGCGACCCATGCGGATGCCTGCTGCGAAGGTGGCGCCGGCGAGGGCCGCGGCGCCGAGGCCGGCGCTGGAGGCCTTCACGACGGTTTTGCGCTTGCGGCTGAAGATGACGACCGGCCAGCCCCGTTCGCGGGCGATGCGTTCGAGTGGTGTATCGGGGTTGACCGCAACGGGGTGGCCAACCACTTCCATCATGGGAAGGTCCGACGCAGAGTCGCTGTACGAGTAGCAACGTTCGAGATCGTACCCGTCCCATCGCTCGAGCTCACGGATAGCGTCGACTTTGCCTTCGCCGTAGCAGAAGGGTCCGACCAGTTCACCGGAGTACACGCCGTCTACAACTTCGGCCACGGTGCCAATGCCACCGGTCATGCCGAGGGCTTGGGCCAATGGCGCGACCAGTTCTGAAGGGGAGGCAGAAATGATGTACGTGTCTCGGCCTGCCCGTCGATGCATGTCGATCAGTGTTTGGGCCTCAGGGCGGATGCGGTCGAGCAGTTTGGGAATGATGCTGGCATTCAACGCAATCAACTCGGCCTGCTCAACCCCTTTGACTGCGCCGAGAATGCGGGCGCGGGTCTGGTCGGTCTTGCCATCGGATGCGCCGCTGAGCCGGAACATGATGGCGCCCAGTGCGTCCTTGGCAAACTGGCCCGTGGGCACCAAATCATTGCGCCAGGCCGTCACGCCGAACGTGAACGCGCTGGAGCCACTGATCAGAGTCCGATCGAGATCGAAGAACGCTGCCGCAGGAGCGACATGGGGAGCCATATCCATGCGAACTCCAAACTATCGAGCGACGTACCGGATTTGTGTGAGCCCGGACACAATCTCGTTTCGATTTCCGTCCGTGTGCCAGCCAGCCTGCTCGAACACAGACCGGGTTTCGCGGTCATCTTCCAACACCCAGGACCGCAAATCGAGGAAACCGAGCTGGCGGGCGAAGGCGCCGGCCCGTTCCAGGATGATGCGATCAAGGTGAGCTACCGCCGGATCGGAATGCTTCGCCAGCCCATACAGTGCAGCGGTGGTGGACGGTGGAAGATCCTTGCTCTGCCAAGGACTGATGGCGACGGTGGCCACGATGGCTTCCCCAATGGAAATCACCACGACGGTGGTGTCGTCCATCTCCATGCGCTGCTGCCAGTAGCGAGCGTAGGTGTCGGACTTGAGCGTTTTCGTCTCATCGATGTGCGGTAACGGATGAGCCCGCCGAGCGTCGGCCATGATGGCGGCCATGGCGGGGATGTCCGTTCGTTCGGCCGTGCGGCAGATAAGTTCGGTGCCCCGGGCGAGCGGGTAGAACAGTCGGGCACCGAGTTGGTCGGCGAGCAAGAAGAGGTCGGCCTGCACCGTGTCGGTAAGGTCACGATCGGCTTGCACCAGCACATGACCGTCGGCGCTAAGGCATCGAACCGGGCGCCCGACGATGAGGCCACGACCCAGCAACGACTGCGCCGGAAACTGAAATCGCCACTCGTTGGTGTGTTGCACGAGTTTCTCGTCGAGGAGGTGGAGGCTGATCTTGCGACCGTCGGGCTGGCTCAGTTCGGTGCGGCCGCGTGACACATATTCGATCTGGTCGTATCCCAGCGCGTCGAGCGCGCTGAGGATGTCGTCCTGCTCTTTTTCATCGACAACAAGGTCGACGAACTTGTGCAGACGGGTCTGACGACCGAGCAGTGCATCGACGCCCCAACCACCCTGAATGACGGGGCTAACACCATTCACGTGAAGTGCGTCGAGGACACGCAGGACGTCGTGGCCGGTCATCATTCTGTATAGCCTGACAGACCTCAGAGGTCCTTGAGGAGTTCTCGCTGAGAGCGTGGGCCGTACTACGGGCTGCTGTTGTCCATAGGGCTACTTTGCACTCTGAGAGGCGCTGACTTCGCTGTCAGCACCGCTTCGTACGCTTGGCGACGCGGCACACCGAGCGTGGTCGCCACGTGATCGGCCGCGTCTTTTCCGCGGAGTCCTTGGTCGAGTGCATCCGCAGCGGCCGCGGCAATGGCCGCGTCGTCAGCGGCTTCTGCCGGCGGCGCACCCTCGAGCACGATCACGAATTCACCCCGTGGTTCAGTCACCGCAGTGTGCTCTAGGGCACCATCAAGCGTGCCGCGCCACACCTCTTCATGAAGCTTGGTGAGCTCCCGCACGAGCACCACCCGGCGCCCACCTCCACACGCTGCGGCCAAGTCGGTGAAAGTGCGAATGAGGCGATGCGGTGCTTCGTAGAGCACCACGGTGCGAGGCTCTTTGGCGACCTCGGCAATCCGCGTCTTGCGGTCGCTGCCGGTACGGGGAAGAAACCCGTCCATCACGTAGCGAGCCGTCGGCAGGCCACTGATCACCAAAGCAGCGTCAGCAGCAGAGGGGCCCGGAACGACAGAGATTGTTGCATCTGCATCTATCGCGGCGCGCACCAACCACTCACCCGGATCGGAAATGCCGGGCAACCCGGCATCGGTTACCACGGCCACCTTGCCGCCACCGGTGAGCAAACCGACCACGGTTATCGCGGCGCTCGACTCGGTGTGTTCGTTGGCGACGATCAGCCTCTTGTTCGGAACCCCGAAATGGGCCAGCAGACGACCGGTGCGGCGGGTGTCCTCGCACACAATGGCGTCCACCTCGGTGAGCGCTTCGATAGCGCGGGGGCTGAGGTCACCCAGATTTCCGATTGGGGTTGCCACCAGCACAAGCGTGCCGGGCCGCATCATTGGCGCAGCTCGACCTGTTGGCCGACCTTGAGACCCCAGCGTTCGAAGGCGCCCGCTTCGGCTTCTACGATCATGACGGCTCGCGGATCGGGTCGGCCCAGCCGGTGGGGTCTGAGCTTGTCGACGCGCACCACGATGCCCTCCTTGTCGATGTAGGCAACGTCAAGCGGGAAGCGCATGCCGAAGGTGTGAATCCACTTGCTGTGTTCAATGACGAGGGCGCCTTCCAAGCCATTGCGACCGATCAAGCCCTGCAGGCGACTGCGGAACGTATCAGCCACGTGGGCGGACGCGAGAACAGAACTTTCGCTCATCAGCCAAGCGACCCGTGGCGGTGGCAGGGGTGAGGATCCGGGGGAGGCGGCCACGGCCCCTATTCAAGCGGAAATCAGCGGGCCTCGCGGACCGTGTGCTTCTGGAAGTCACGGTCGGTCGGTCCGCTGGCTATAAGTGCCGCAAGCTCCGATGCCGCGACGGGGCGATAGTCCCACACGTCGCAGCCCACATTGATCATCCGGCCCCACTGCTTCCATGTTTCGTGCACATGGCCATGCAGGAGCCACGCGCCGGTATCCACGGGTCGGGCTTCGACGTAACGATCTTCGTACTGGCTATCGCCGCGGTACGGAAAGTGGCACAGCTCAACCATGTGTCCTTCGAGGTCGAACGGCATCTGACCCTGATGGACCTCGGCAAAACCGGCGTTCTGATAGTGGGCAATCCACGGCTCGTGTTTCGGTCCGTGGAACGCCCAGCACCGATCGTGATTGCCAGCCAGCAGCAGCTTGCGGCCGTTCAGTCGACCAACGAACACGAGCGATTCGTCGATGACACCCATCGCTACATCACCGAGTACCCAGACAGTGTCCTCGGGCTGCACAACTTCATTCCATCTCTCGATAAGCCCCGCGTGCATGTGATCGAGGTCGCGAAACGGACGGTTTGAGTAACGGATGATATTTGCGTGTCCGAAATGCATGTCGGACGTAAACCAGGTAGTCATGTTGCAACCATGGTGCCAGGTCTCTTCGTGAGCGCGTCGGCGAGATTGTTCAGGCGCTGAGATTCGTCGCCAGCGCGGCCGTGCCTCGGACCATGTCATCGGACGTTGACGGTGGTCGGTAGAGCGTCACCATGAGCACACCGACCATCAGCGCGCTTGCACCCTGTACGACCCACGCGGTGCGAGCGTTATGCAACACACCAAGCGCCGGGCGCGTCAAGAGGGCCACCGTGATGGCGATAGCGAGAGCTGATCCCAATTGGCGGATGGTGGTGAAGAATGCCGAACCCATCGCGTAGCGATCCGGCGGGAGGTACTTGCACGCCGATGACTGGAGTGTGCTGATGAGGATGCCGAGGCCGAATCCGGTGAGCAAGCTGAACGGCCCGTAGGTGCGCCAGTAGGCCGGGCTGACCGGATCAAAGGCAGCGTGCAGGAACAGTGACAGGGCAAGGATGATGGCCCCGGGTATAGCGACCAGACGGTGTCCGATTCGATCGCACCATCGACCAGCAGCTCGTGAGGTGAGGAAGGCGACCAATGGTGGTGGCACACTCGCCAGCCCCGACCCAAGCGGGGAGTAGTGCCACGTTCGCTGAAGGAACGTGATGTTGCCGACCAGTTGGCCGTAGAACGGCAAGCCGAAGAACAGCACCGAAACGTTGCCTACTGCGAACGCTCGCTGTTGTAACAATCTCAGATCGAGCACGGGAAGCTTCGCCGTGCGGCAACGCCAGATGAACAGTGGGAGCAGCGCGGCCGCGGCAACGAAACAAATGGTGCTGCGTGGGCTCAGGTAGCCCCACTCATTACCCTTCGTGATAGCCAGGGCAAGGATACCGACCGACCCGACCCCGGCCACGATACTGACCGGGTCGGGAATGCCCGTCGCCTTTTCGTCCTTCGATTCGTGCAGCAACTTCCGACCGAGAACGAACGCGACAAGGCCAACGGGGAGGTTGATGAAGAACGCGCTGCGCCACCCGAACGTGCGCAGCAGGAGGCTGCCCAGAACGGGCCCGGACCCTGCGCCAATCGATCCGATCGCACCCCACACGGCGATGGCGGCTGATCGCTTTTCCAAAGGGAATTCGGGAAGCACGAGCGCGAGCGCGGCCGGGCTGAGCAGCGCTCCGCCGACCGCCTGCAGGGCGCGCGCTGCGATCAGAATCGGCAGCGTCGGTGCCAGGGCGCACAGGCCGGACGCCGTGATGAAAGCAAGCAGGCCAATGGTTTAGATCTTCTTGCGCCCGTAGCGATCGGCGATCCGACCAGCGGTCAGCAGCACGGCAGCGAACACGATGCTGTACCCCGACAGCACCCACGACACGGCCGATTCCGAGGCGTTGAAGCTTCGTCCGATCGTGTCCCTGGCCACGTTCACGATGGTGGTATCCAGCGCCGACATTGAGACACCAATCGACGTAACGACCAGCGCCTTCGTCCCCCTCGTCATCGCCACAGTGCCCTCGACGGTACCAGCGCGCCGTCTCGTATCGACCCTTCCCGTTCCCGCCAGCGAAACGCCCGTTCGGTCCGCTGCTCGTATCTACCGATGAGTCGTTCAGCATCTGCGGCGAATGTCTGGACCTCTGCAAACGAAATCATCGACGAAGAACTCGGCCGTACGTAGACCGTTAGCGGTTCCGAAGCTCGAACCAAGAGCCACAGCCAATTCGAGATTGATGTATCCGGGCTGCGCACGGTGACTCCTTTGAGTCGCAGCACTTCGGCTGCCGAGAAGACGGGAGAAGCCAATGGGATCCGTTGGTGTCGAATGGGTTCAGAAGTACAACGGACTGCAGGGCAACCTGGGTAACACCAAGGCGCAGGCCGAGGGCTTCCTCAACACGCTTGCCGCAACGCGGGGGTTTAACTGGGGGGATGATCTCGCTTGGGATCAGGACTTCGAAGAAGCGGGACGTGGTTCGCCGACTACGGGCACCGACAGCACATGGGCCGACAGTGTCGACTTCGTCTTCTTCTCCGGTCACGGAGGCCCCGATGGATTCTTCTTCGGAACCCGTCGCGATGATGGCGTGACGAAGCCGACCGAGACGCGCTGGGGGGATCAGAACCTCGAATGGATCGCACTCGATGCGTGCAATGTTCTGGCGCGCGACGGCGTGTTTGATCGCTGGGGTTGGCCCGTATTCAGTGGTCTTCACATGATCCTTGGCTTTCACACGACCACGGGGGATGAGGCCGATCGTGGACGACTCCTCGCGCAGTATCTCAACGCAGGCTGGACTGTTCGCGATGCTTGGATTCGCTGCTGTCAGGACACGGAAGGGCCCGATACGCAGTGGGCTTACTTGCGTGCTCACGCACCCGGTTGCGACACCTACAACGACCACTGGTGGGGCCGCGGTGCAACCTCGAACGACCCAATCAATCCTACCAACCTCTTCTATGCACGCGGCGCGTGCTGAAAGGTCTTGTCATGCCACTCTCCATCACTCTCCCCGACTTTGACTTCCCAACGCTGGTCCCGAAACTGGCGGCTCGCGTTCCCGACTGGAACCCCGACCGCGCGTCGGAACTTGCGAAGCGCCTGGGTGTCGATGCCAAGGCTGTTGACGCCGGTCTCTGGTACATCGCCCGTGGTGACCGTGCCATCCTTGAGGTGTTCCAAGCATCGCAATCGTTCCGCTTCAGCCGACGTGATGTCGATGGTGAAGCACTCGACGGTACCGATGGCGCCCCGGATAGCGAAAAGGCAATCGACATAGCGCGCGGCTGGCTGGCACCGTTCCCCGGTTCGGAGATGTCGGTTCACTCGGTGATCGAACGCGAGGTCCTCGTGGTGACGCGCGATTCGGACGAACCGAAGCGACTCGTTGCTGGCCTCGACGTGAACATGCAATATGCCGTTCATGGCATGCCGTTCATCGGCCCTGGCGCCAAGGCCAAGGTGTGCGTCGATCGCGAAGGCAACATCGTGGAGGCCTATCGCTTCTGGCGTGACTTCGACATTTCTGGTGAGACGAAGCTGCAGTCACCAAAGGCGATAGCGGAGCGCTTTGGTCGCAGTGAGCTCTTCGCCGAGCTCTCGGAAGACACCGCGAAGGTGGAAGTGACGGGTGCCAGGTTTGGATTCTTCTGCCTTCCGCCTACCGAATTGGCTGGCTCCCTCGCTCCGGTTGTGGAGGTTCGCGGTGTACTTGCGACCAAGCAGCAAGACCGATACGAGTTCACGCGTTACATCTCGGCGGTGGCGAAGGAAGATGGCCGTAATCGGATGAAGCTCACGGCACCACGCGGCTACGTCATTTCGTAGCTCTCGGGTTGCCGTGATGCAGCGAGCATCGCGGCAACCCGACGGCTCGTGAGTGTCGGTTTAGGCCCCTCTGGCCATGCCTACCTCGACTTCAACGCTCCAATGTCAGATGCGCGGGCTGCGAAACTGATTGCGGATCTCGCTGTGGCTCCGCAGGATCGTGTACTTGACCTCGGGTGTGGATGGGGCGAGTTCTTGTTGCGTGTGGCCGAGTCCGAACCGACATGCCGAGCAACCGGAATCGATGTCGATGCGGAGGCAATCGAGCGGGGGCGGCGGAACGCGTCCGATCGTGGGCTCGAAGGTCGGGTGACGCTTGAAGTCGGTGACATCTCGGTGTGTGATGCGGCGGCCGATGTCGTGATCGCAAGCGGAGTTAGCCACGCGTGGGGTGGTACGAAACAGATGCTCGCAGCGTTGAAGCGTTCGGTTCGACCGGGCGGAGAAGTACTTATTGGCGATGGCATTTGGCGTCGCCCTCCGACTGATGCTGCGCTGCAGGCCCTCGACGCAACGGCGGATGACTTTTTCTCGCTTGCTTCAATAGTCGACGCCGCTCTGGCGTCTGGGTACCGAGTGCTCGCCGTCGCTGAGGCGAACGATGATGAGTGGGACGACTTCGAGTCACGATGGTGTGCCGGTTATGAGCGGTGGCTGCTCGCTAACGCCGACCATCCCGAAGCACCCGCCGCCCGTGAACGTGTTGACGACCACCGCACGCGCTGGCTGCTCGGCTACCGCGGCGTTCTGGGGTTCGCGTACCTCACACTTGTTGCGCCGTGAGCTGGTCGGTCAGACGCGAGCTTTCATCCAGGCGATGATGGTTTGCAGTACTTCTTCGCGCTCGGGCTCGTGGTGAAGCTCGTGGTAAGCGCCGGGCCAGAGGCGAAGGGTGCGGTCTGAGGACGCGACCAGTTCGTCCAGCTTTCGCGAACCGGCGGGTGATGTCAGACGATCAGCATCGCCGTGCAGGATGAGGATCGGTTTGGTGATCCGGCCTGCTTCGCTCAGCGCTTTGGCCATGGTGATGTTCATTTGCCGGGCAGTACCTGCACGGATCTTGCCGCGATAGTTCAGCGGGTCACGGTCGTAGTCATCGCGCACGCTCTGGACGCGAGAGATGGCGTCACCTTCGAGCTTGATCGTTTTCAGTCTTGGCGCAATCTTTCCGACGAAGTTCACGATCTTCACCAGGATCTTCGGGATGCTTTCCGCCGCAACCAACGCTGGGCTGGTGACGATGAAACCAGCCACCCCGTCCTGCGAACGCTCGGCCAGTCGCACGGCGGTGAGCCCGCCCATCGAGTGCCCGTAGACGAAGAGCGGTCGAGTGGTGCGAACCGAGTCGATGAATTGGGCGGCGTCATCGATGAGCAGATCAAAGTCATCGATCACGCCCCGTTCAACCCCGGTCGTTCGGCCGTGACCCCGCAGGTCGAGCGCGGACACCTGAAACCCGGCAGCGGTCAACGCTTCGGCCACGGGCACGTAGCGAGCCGAGTGCTCGCCTAGTCCGTGGATTATCACCACATCAGCAATCGGTTCCGATTCCGGTGACCACACCGCCATGTGCAGCGTGACACCGCCCGCGCCTGAAATCGTCGATTCACTGCTTCTCATGTAGCGAGGCTACCGGCCCGGTTTGTCACCCGGTTCGCTTCCCGAGCCTTTTGGGATGCTCGGTCTCATGCCCGGCACCCAGACCCCAAAGTGAGACTGTCGGTGGCTTACGCCGTGCCCCCGATCGCCGACTGTGAGTGGCTCGACCAGGCGCATCCCGCCGTCACCACGCTGATGCAGCTGACGTCGGACGACGATGCGCATGTCCGTAACTGGGCAACCTTCGGACTCGGGACCCAGGTCAACGTTGATGGTGCTGCCATCAGGCAGGATCTCCAGTCAGCAGACGGCGCTTGGAGCTACTCGGCTCGCCGTAGCGTCAGATCGCGATTGACCTTGCGGGCCCACTCTGTGTATGTCTCTAGCAACTCGTCAGGATCGCTTCCGGTTCCCTCGCCACGGATCCCACCGTTCCGGACGGCCGTGACGCTATACCCGCCAGGTGAGAACTCGTGGACGGTGAATTCCCATTCGGGGAGGTCGTCGAAGAGGAATCCCACGAATGGAAGCCTCGCACATAGTGCTGACGCCTACAGAGGACTGCCTGCAGGCAGGATTGCGCACGACAGAGCCGGGGGACGCAGAAGGTACGTAGCCCATGAGGACTCGGTCCAGTCGGGTAGACACCCGAAGGACGAGAACCGCCTCCTCGAAGCACTGTCGACGCGACTGTCCAGCCGGCGAAACCTCGGCCAGACGCGGCTCAGCCGCGTTTAGCCGAGGCCTGCCTCAGCGATAGCTCGGACAGCCAGGTCGCCAATGCCAAGCTTGGCGGCGGTGCGAAGGACGTCAGCGAGATCGATCGTCGCCGCCTGCACCTTGAGTAGGCCGAGGACGTCACCCCACTGACGGTCGGAGACTTCGCCCCCACGGTGGAACCAATGGAGTTTCCGCAGCACTTGGTCCTCCGGCGAACCGACCCAGATGCGGATCGGAGCATCAGTGCCGGGAACCTCCACGAGAACGCGACGGTCCATCTGACGACGATCAAGCGGATCGTCGCCCAGAACGAAAACGTCAACGCGCAAGACGCCGTCGAGGCGGATCAGGTTGAACGATGACCGGTGCCCTACTGCTTCGCGGATCATGGTCTCGCTGGCGTAGTAGCCCGGCGTGACGGCATTGACCAGATTGCGAACGTCGTCGAGACCCATCCGCACCGCGATGTCAACGTCCATCGTCGCTCGGGGTTGGCCGGTTACCGAGCTGGCCATCGATCCGCCAAGCACCCAGTCGACACCGATTTCGTCGAAGAGTCGACCCATTTCGCCGACGAGGTCGAGCGGATTCATCGCTTAGTAGCCGTGGACCTTGACGTCCCAACCGAAAACTTCAAGCATCAGTGCTGCACCGATCCGGAGTACGCCGAGCCGCATGCGGATCTCTTCGAGCGATGCGTTGGGGTGACGTTGACGAATGCCAGCGAGGGCCAGCGCTTCACAAGCCCGATTCATCGAGTTGACCATCTCGGCGCGTTCGCCAAATCTCATCGCCCTGAGGCGCTCCAAAATAATCTGGGCGACAACAGGATCGGTATCGTCCCGAACCAAAGCGCCAACCGTCATGTGACCATGATAGGCCGGTCCGCTACGTCAGCGTTCATGTCGAGGTACGCGGCCAGCGCGTCCGCTCCGCGCTGAGAATGGCGTCGAGGTTTTGGTTGCTGTTAGGCACCGCTACACGTTGAAGCGGAACTCGGTGACGTCGCCGTCTTCGAAGATGTACTCCTTGCCTTCGACGCGGAGTTTGCCGACGTCTTTGGCTTTGGACCAGGAGCCCAACTCAAGCAGTTCGGTCCACTGGATGACTTCGGCGCGGATGAAGCCGCGCTGGATGTCGCTGTGGATCTTGCCGGCGCACTCGGGAGCTTTCGACCCAGCCTTGAACGTCCAGGCACGGGTTTCCTTCTCACCAGTGGTGAGGAAGGTTCGCAACCCAAGCAGGTGATACGCGGCGCGCACAAGACGGGGGAGCGCCCCTTCGCCGAGGCCGAACCCATCGAGCATCTCTTGCTTGTCGGCGCCTTCCAACTGTGCAGCCTCTGCCTCAAGCTGCACGCACATGCCGATGATCTCAACGGCATCACCCAGCACCGCGAACTCGGCCTGCACCGGAGCGATCTTGGCCGGGATCTGATCGAGCTCATCCTCGCCAACATTCACCACGACAAGGACCGGCTTGTTGGTCAGCAAGAAGTACGGCTCGAGTGTTTCCTTGTGCTTGGCCGACAGTCCGCCTCGATACAAGGGGCGGCCATCCTCCAGTGCCTTGAGTGCGGCGTTCAGCGCCTCAGCATCTTCGGTGAGGCTCTTGTCCATGCGACTCTGTTTGGTGATGCGGGTGGCGTTCTTCTCCACCGTTTCTAGGTCGGCCAGGGCGAGTTCGATTTCGAGAACGCGCAGGTGCTCAAGTGGGTCGGGGTCGCCGGGGACATCTCCGTCTTCAAACGCCCGAAGCACGAAGACGATGGCGTCTACTTCGCGGATGTTGGCCAGGAACCGGTTGCCGAGACCTTCACCTTTCGAGGCCCCTTCCACCAGGCCGCCAATGTCGACCACTTCCACTTGGGCGTAGATCGACTTCTTGGTCTTCGACATGACCGCCAACTTGTCGATCCGCTGATCGGGCACGGTGGCCACACCGATGTTCGGATCTTTCGTGGCGAACGCATACGGCGCGGCCAGCGCGCTGCCCGACGTGAGTGCGTTGTACAGAGATGACTTGCCCGCATTGGGGAGGCCCACCAGGCCAAAACGTTCCATGACGCCGCCAAGGGTACGCGCTGGCCACCAAATCCGCAGACTGCTGGGTGAGCGTTGGGGGTGGTGGTCGCCGCTTCACCCTCCAACTTGGCTGCTTGTACCCTCCAACCTCGCTGAAAACCCGGCAGTCCCGTCCGAATCAGGCGGGGTTGGAGGGTGAAGGGGGCGGGGTTGGAGGGCGAACGCTCAGATCGGCCGGTCACTCGGCCGCTATCCTGATGAAATGACGCCGGTTGAGTCGCTGGAACGGGTGATGCACTGTTTGGATCGATCGTTTGATCAAGGGCATCGGGTGAAAGCCTTCACCCGAGCGCTCGACGTACTGCGCGAGACCCCCGCCGACGAGATTGTGGCCCGGGCGGCAGCCGGAACCTTGGCTGAACTGCCCGCTATTGGTGACTCCACCGCCAAGATCATCACCCAGACACTGGCTGGGGAAACGCCCGAGTATCTGGCCAAGCTCGAAACCGAAACTGTCGTACCGATTACACCAGCCGGCGCTGCCATAAGAACCCACATCAAGGGTGACTTGCATAGCCATTCCGTCTGGTCTGATGGCGGTGCCGTCATCGACAAAATGGTGCAAACCGCCAAGGCGCTCGGCCACGACTACCTACTGGTTAGCGATCACAGCCCAAGGCTCACCATCGCCCACGGGCTCAACCGTGAGCGGCTGTTAGGGCAGCTCGATGAGTTGGCGGAACTGAACAAGCGCCACGCCCCGTTCCGCATCCTCAGCGGGATGGAGGTTGACATCAACATCGACGGCTCGCTCGACCTTAACGACGACCTCCTTGAGCGGCTCGACATCGTGGTGGCCAGCGTGCACTCCAAACTGGCCATGCCGGAGAAGGAAATGACAGCCCGAATGATGCTGGCCGTTGCCAGTCCGCACGTCGACATCCTGGGCCACTGCACGGGCAGAATGATCGGCAAGCGAGCCCAAAGCAGCTTTGATGCCGATTACGTCTTTGCCGCCTGCGCCACGTACGGAACGGCTGTTGAGATCAACTGCCGTCCCGAACGGCTCGACCCGCCGCCTGACCTGTTGGCCATTGCGCTTGGCTACAACTGTTTGTTCTCGATCAATTCCGACGCGCACGCCACCGGCCAACTCGAGTGGCAACCCCACGGTTGCGACATCGCGGCAGCTGGGGGAGTCCCGGTCGAGCGCATCATCAACACCTGGCCGGTCGACCGTCTTCTGGCGTGGGCTGGTTCAAAGTCCTCTGACCCCACTAAGCTCTGACCCTTATGTCGAAGAAGACCAAGAAGAAGAAGGCGCGTATGCGCCGCTCGAAGGCCAACCACGGTAAGCGTCCAAACATGGGACGTGGCTGAAACCAGCCGCTTTCCTTTGGCTCCGGCGGCGCGTCGTGAGTCGATTGTCGACGTCTATCACGGCGTAGAGGTCCCCGACCCCTACCGCTGGCTGGAAGACGCAGCATCAACTGAAACCCAAGTTTGGGTTGCTGAACAGAACGCTCGCACCCGGCAGGCGCTCGATTCCGTTGGATCTTACGATCGATGGCACGAGCGCCTTTTGGCGTTGATGGGCCTGTCGATCGACTGGCCCGACGCCCGTCGAGGTGATCGTCTCTTCGGCGGCTCACGGACCGGAAGTCAGGCCCAGCCGCTCGTGTTCCTCACGTCAGCGACCGACCCGACGGCACCTCGCCGTGTGTTGCTCGACCCAGCCACCCTTGCCGATGACGGCGCCGTCGCCCTTGACTGGTCGGAGCCTTCACGTGACGGTGCGCTGCTGGCGTACGGCCTGTCGGAAGGTGGCACCGAGAACTCCACCCTGCAAGTGATGGACGTCAACACCGGCCAAAACCTTCCCGACACCATCCCGAACACGCGGGCGTGCTCGCTGTCGTGGTTCCCCGACAACTCCGGCTTCTACTACTCCCGCTATCCGGAGGGCGATCAGTACAACCGAAAGATCTACCGCCACGTTCTCGGCCAACCCTGGCAAGACGACGCGCTCGTCTTTGGCGATCTCCCCGTGCCCGATGCCTGGACCATGGTGACCGCAAACAAACAAGGCACCCACGTGCTCGTCGCCGCCAGCGTCGGGTGGAGTCGCAATGATGTCCACCTCCTCCACATTGCCTCCAATACCTGGACCACAGTGCTCGCCGGCGTCGACGTCAACACCCACCTTGCGTTCGATGGTGACTACCTGGTCGGCATCACGAACCTCAATGCGCCTCGCGGCCGTGTCGTCGCTATCCCTCTGGCGACTCCCGATCTTTGGACCACTCTGGTCGCCGAGAGCGATGTGGTGGTTGAGTCTGATTGGCGATCCGGCGCGCGCCGCTTTGTGGCGGGGCTGCGCTCCGGTGTGAGGGTGCTGAGCGAACACGAACTGGACGGAACGTTCGTCGGTGAAGTTGTGCTGCCCGACTTTGGCGAGATCGGCAGCATTGCGCATGACTCTGACGAAGACGACTTCTTTCTTGCGCTCTCCTCGTATGGGCGGCCCACCAGCACCTACCGATGGTCGCCGGCCGCTGGGCTGGAGCCATGGGGGCGCGGCGCCGGCCTCGACCCGGCCGCCATCACCGTAGAACGACTCTCGTACCCCAGCGACGACGGCACCCCGGTTGGCATGTACCTGATGCGTGGCCGGGAGACAACGCCCACCTCCGAAACGCCGGTTCTGCTTACGGCCTACGGCGGGTTCAATATTGCTTCCACGCCCGCGTTTAGTGCCCTGTATGTGGCGTGGTGCGAGGCCGGTGGCATGGTGGCCGTCGCCGGCATTCGTGGCGGAAATGAGGAGGGGGAAGACTGGCATACCGCAGGCATGCGTGAGTACAAGCAGAACGTGTTTGACGACTTCCACGCGGCCGCTGATTTCCTTGTGTCATCCGGTCGCACAAGCCGAGCGCGGCTTGCAGTGCGAGGCGGATCGAATGGTGGCCTGCTTATGGGTGCGGCCATCACGCAGCGGCCTGATCTCGCGAAAGCGGTCGTGTGTGAAGTGCCGTTGCTCGACATGATCCGCTTCCCCCAATTTCTCATCGCCCGCCTCTGGACGCACGAGTACGGTGACCCCGACGTGGCCGAAGAATTTCCGTGGCTGTGGGCCTACTCGCCCTACCACCACGTTCACCAAGGCACGGCCTATCCGGCAACGCTCATCACGACCGCAGAAGGCGACACCCGCGTCGACCCCTGCCATGCCCGCAAGATGACCGCGCTCCTGCAGTGGGCGGCGGCGAGCGACGCACCCATTCTGTTGCGTCAGGGTGAACGGGCCGGTCACGGAGTCGGCAAGCCGCAAGCCAAGATGGCGGCCGACGCAGCCGACGTACTCACCTTCATCGGCGGTCAGCTCGGCGTCTCCCCGGCCTAGGTCAACAGGAAGTGTTGGGGTTATGCGTTGTAGTCGTCTTGGCCGGCCAAGAACGCTTGCCCGGCGGCGCAGTCGTCCGACACCGGGCACCACCGGCACGCTGGCCCCGGTTGCACGCTCGGTGCGCGACCTTCCTTCAACTCGACGGCTTTGTAGATGCCGTCGATGGTGCGGGCGAGCGCAGCGCGCAATACGCCCTCGTTGATCTCCTCCACCTGAGCGCGTGCTTCATCCAGGTAGTAAGACGCCACTTTGCGGGGCGGCACACCCAGCTTCATCGTTTCCAGCAGAGCGTAGAAGCGGAGGTCATCAACATGGTTCTTGTGACGCCGGCCCGACTTCAGATCGATGATGACTTTGGCCGGCTCCATGCCTCGGATGCGGCCGAGCGTGAGGTCGGCTTTGCCCGACAGCACGATCTTTCCCTCGGCCAGATTGTGCACCGACTTACTCTCGGTAACGGGGTACCACTCGGCTTTCAGCTTCGGAAAACTCTCCGCAAACTTTGAGACGAGGTCGGTGCACTCGCCCCGAAGTTCGGCCAAGTCACCGTCGGCCATGCCCTGGATGAAACGCCCCGCGGAAAGATCACTGTTGGCGACGCGAGCGACCGCTTCCCGAACGAGGGTGAGCGGTGGCGCTTCGCCATCCCAGTGGATGGAAAGTTCGATGGCCTTGTGGGCAATGGTGCCGCGCACGTTTTGCACGGTCCATTCAAACTTTCCTTCCGTCGCAAGGTGATGCGTCTCGCAACCGTGAAGACCAGACAGCCCGTGCTTTGAGATCCACAACGTGTCACTCCCGATGCGTCCGGCAAGATCATCGGTGGCTTCTGCTAACTCATCACGAAGGTCAGCCGCCAGCGCCGGGTCCCACGTGGCCGTGTTGCCGCTCTTGCCGAGAAGCTTGATGACTTCCTGCTGGGCCGGGTTCAGTTGCTCAGCGGGAATGCTCACCATGTCATTCTGCCCGCAGATCGCATACGTTCGTAGCTATGTCGGTATCTGCTCGCCTGCCCGATCCAGATTTCTGGAAGGGTCGCCGGGTGTTTCTTACCGGGCATACCGGTTTCAAAGGCGCATGGCTGGCTGTCTGGCTGCAGCACTTGGGCGCCGAGGTCATGGGCTACTCATGGCCCCCTGTTGCCGGCGGCATATTCGACCGAATCTCCTCAACGTTCTTGATGCAAGACTTCCGCGGCGACATCCGAGACACCGAGATGGTGCGCAAACTGGTGACGGAATTTCAGCCGCACCTGGTGTTTCATCTTGCGGCGCAACCAATCGTTGGAATCAGCTATGTCACGCCGGTCGAGACGTTCTCCATCAACGTGGTCGGCACCGTGTCGGTGCTTGAAGCCGTGCGTCACCTCGACGGGCTTGAGGGCGTGGTCGTGATCACGAGTGACAAGGTGTACCGCAACGACGGATCGGGCACGCCTTTGACGGAGGGTGCTCCACTCGGCGGACACGATCCCTATTCGGCATCGAAATCGGCCACCGAGATCGCGGCCGATTCAATGCGAGCGAGCTATTTCGCAGGCCGAAACATTCCGTTGGTGACGGCCCGGGCGGGCAACATGATTGGGGGCGGGGATCGTCATATGGATCGCATCGTGCCCGACGCCATCGACGCCGCGCTGCATGATCGCACTCTGATCCTGCGCAGCCCGAACGCAACGCGCCCGTGGCAGCACGTGCTCGAACCGCTGTCTGGCTACCTGTTGTACGCCGAAGACATCGTGACCCGGCGCGTCGAGGCACCTCACTCGCTGAACTTCGGACCGGACCCGCTCACGGTAAGAGATACCGTTTCGGAACTCGTCACCGAGCTGTACTCGCTGATGGGTCGAGGCTCGTGGGACAAGGTTGCCGTCGCCCCTTTCGCAGAGGCGTCACTGTTGGCGTTGGACAGCACGCTGGCAACACGATCCCTCGGCTGGTCGCCCCGCATGACGGCTCGTGAAGCGCTGGAAATGACCTGGGAATGGGAAGCCGCGGCCCAGTCGCCCGGCGATCTTCTCGACCTGACGGTGGCCCAAATCCAGGCCTACTCGCGAACTCTCTGACGGGTCCGCTGGGTCGCCACCGCTCCCTATCGCGAACTCTCTGATTGGTCCGCTGGGTCGCTACCGCTCCCTTTCGCGAACTGTGTAACACCCCCCTGTCAGTGTCGAAGGTATGGATGAGGCCACCACCGCTCGATTTGTTCATGCCGCCCGAGCGCTCGGTGCCGAGGCGCGCGCCCGCAGACTGATCTCGCCCGGTTTTCGCAGCCCGCCGCGCATCCTCGGCGTATCGCGAACGTTGCGGCGGTGGAAAGCCGGTGGGGCCCAAGTAGCCGTGTTGGTGCGGGGTCGGCCATCGGTAGCCGTCCTGGCCGACATGATCGAAGGCGTCGTCGCCGCCAACCACCTCACCGGCGGCCCTGCCGACCAACTCCGCACCGCCCTCTGGCGAGCAACCGAAGGCTCCCTCGCCGAAGATGCTCCAACCAGCCAAAAGTCCGTTGCCTAGCGAAGCACTTCCTGTT
>JAYTKG010000603.1:0-2729 GCA_043730435.1 Acidimicrobiia bacterium
GATTTTCGCAAGCGCGCTCCCTGCCAGTGCAGACGCAGTTTCTGACTTGAAGGCAAAGGCCGAGCGGATCCGGGTCCGGAAGGACAAGCTTCGCGAGCAGAGCGAAATCATTGCCGAAAAGATCAACGCTTCGGTCGAGGAACTGGCAACCATCGACAAGGACGTCGGCGTTGCCGAGGTGCAGCTTGGCGCGCAGGAAGCGACCATTGCCAAGCTTGGTACCCAGGCCTTCCAGTTCGCGGTGAACTCTTACGTACTGGGCTCTGAGTCCAACGGACTCGGCACCATCCTGGCCCCCGGTGGCATTGGTAACGACAGCGCGCAGCGCGACGGTTATTCGTCAGTGCTTCTCGGCGGAACCGCCGACATGACCGATCAGGTGAAGGCCGTCCGACAGGACACCGATCGCATCAAGGTGAGCTTGCTGGCCAAGCAGACGCGTCAGGCCGAATTGAAAGCTTCTCTGGTCAGTGACCAGGCCCAGGTAGAAAAGGCTCGCGCCGAACTCGTTGCGCTGGAGCAGCAGAACGATGCGGCGCTTACCCAGGCCGTCAAGGATGCCGAGGAAGCCGAACGCAAGCGCCTCGAAGCTCAGGCGGCCGAGGTAATTCGTAAACAGAGCGAAGCCTTCCGTCAGAGCGCAGCAGAACCCGCAACCTCTCCGGCTACTGGTGGCCGTACTCCCGCTGCGCAGCCGGCCGCCAAACCAGCGGCGAAGCCCGCAGGTGGCGGTGCCGCCAAGCCGGCGGCGGTGCCGGTCACAGCCAAGCCGAGCAAGCCGGCGAGCCCGGCACCGAATCCCGCACCGGATCCGGGTACCGGCGCCGTGACGACCGTCGCCAAACCAGCTACCACCAAGCCGGCCGCCAAACCGCGTCCCGCGCCGCCCGCGCCCCCGGCTGTTTCCGGGGCCGCTGGCCGTGCCGTTGCGGCGGCGTACAGCCAGATCGGCGTGCAGTACGTGTACGCCACCGCTAAGCCGGGTGTGTCGTTCGATTGCTCAGGTCTTACAAGCTGGGCGTGGTCGCAAGCCGGCGTCAGCATCCCTCGCACCTCGCAGGATCAATGGGCCGGGTTGCCGCATGTGGCGCTCGATCAGATTCAGCCGGGCGACCTCATTTTCTTCTACAAAGATGTCCATCACGTGGGTATCTATGTCGGTAACGGAACCATCATTCACGCACCGTTCACCGGGTCTACCGTGAGCTTCTCCGGAATCAGCGGCAACGTCATCGGCGCGGCTCGCCCGGGCTGAGCGAGCCCATCCGCGCTACCGTCGTTGCATGCGAGGGATTGACGAACAGCGCGTTACTCAGTGGTTTGTCGATCACATTGACGGGTGTGTCCCGCCGCTCACCTTTTCGGCCATCGAGGGTGGGCACTCCAACCTCACCTTTCGGGTGGCTGACGCCGCCGGTCGACTGTTTGTGCTGCGTCGACCCCCACTCGGACACGTTCTGGCCACTGCCCACGACATGTCTCGCGAGCATCGACTCATTAGTGCCGTCGGTCAAACGTCGGTGCCTGTGCCGCACGCTGTCGGGCTGTGTACCGATGTCTTGGTGAACGACGCCCCCTTCTACGTGATGGACTTCGTGGACGGCATTGTCCTTGACACCATTGAGAAGGCCGATGACGTCGCCCTTGATACTCGGCACCGCCTCGGTCTCAATCTCATTGATGTGCTCGCCGACCTGCACGCCATCGATGTCGACGCAGTCGGTCTTGGCAATCTTGCCAAGCGCGAGGGCTACGTTGAGCGGCAGATCAAACGGTGGAGCGGCCAGTGGGACATGTCGAAGACCCGCGAGCTCCCGGCGGTGGAAGAGGTACGTGATCGACTCAGCGCCAACGTTCCCCGGCAGCAGTCGGTCAGTATTGCGCACGGCGACTATCGGCTCGGCAACTGTCTTGTCGATCCTGTTGCCGGCCGGCTGAACGCCGTGCTCGACTGGGAGCTCTGTACGCTTGGTGACCCGCTGGCCGATGTGGGCTACCTCGGTGTTTACTGGTCAGATCATGGCGCTCCCAGTATGCGACTGGGCGACGCGACGGGTGCCGGCGGCTTTCCCACCTACGACGAACTGGTTCATCGCTACTCGCTTCGCACAGGTCGCGATTGTTCCAACATCAACTACTACAAAGCTTTCAGCGCGTGGCGTTTGTCCGTCATCAGCGAAGGCGTACTGGCCCGCTATCTGCACGGACAGATGGCGAACGAAGACCCAGAGGTCATTGCCTCGTTCCGCGCCGGCGCCGAGCAGTTGGCCGAAGACGCCCTCACTCTTTTGCGCATGCCCTGACATGCTCGACCGGTGGACGAAAGACTCATTCACGGCCGACGGACGCACCTACCCCACCTATCGCCGGGGTGCCGGTCCGGGTGTCATCGTGATGGCCGAGATTCCGGGCATCACGCCCTCGGTCATCGCCTTCGCCGATCGAGTGGTGGCAGCGGGTATGACCGTGGTGATGCCCTCGTTGTTCGGCACACCGGGCAAGGAACCCTCAGCCGTCTCCACTGCCGGAGTTCTTGCGAAGCTCTGCGTGTCGAAAGAGTTCACCGCACTCGCGCTCAACAAGACACCGCCCATCGCAGTGTGGCTGCGGGCCTTGGCGGCCAGCCTCCATGAAGAGTTGGGCGGACCCGGCGTGGGCGCGGTTGGCATGTGTTTCACCGGTGGCTTCGCGTTGACCATGATGGTCGGGCCGCACGTCGTTGCACCCGT
>JAYTKG010000604.1:0-3021 GCA_043730435.1 Acidimicrobiia bacterium
CAAGGAAGCCAACATGGTGGTGAAGGCCGACTACGCCGTGCTCGGTGACCTGCACAAGATCGTGCCCGCCATCACCGCCGAGATCCAGCGCCGTCGCGGCTAATCGGCACGGCCGAGCGGTACTATTCGCCGGTCATGCTTACGAACGGCGACATTGCTCTCGCGCTCATCGCGGCGTTCATGATCGGCATCTCCAAGACCGCCATCCCTGGGGGTGGTCTGCTGGCTACTCCGGTTGTTGCCGTGACGTTCCATGGTCGCGGTCTGCCCGGTGCCACGCTCGGCATACTTCTCATGGCCGACGTTCTCGCGGTACGCACCTACCGCCAAACGGCTCGCTGGGACGTACTGCGACCCCTCGTTCCTTGGGTGGCGGGCGGGTTCGCGCTCGGAGCGTGGTTCTTCATCGTCATCGGTAAGAGCGGGCGAACCCTTGACATCGTCATTGCCTCGATGATCCTGCTGATTGTCGCGCTTCAGGTGTGGCGGATCATTCGAAAGTCTCCACCGGCTTCAGCGACGCTTGGCGCCGCGGCGTTCTTCGGCACCACCGGTGGGTTCGCCACCTTCGTCTCGAATAACGCCGGACCGATCTTGAACACCTATTTCACTCGCCTGGGCCTCAGTAAAGCAGAGTTCATCGGGTCGTCATCATGGTTCTATTTCATCGTCAACCTGGCCAAAGTCCCGATCTACCTTGGACTCGGCTGGTGGAGTTCCGGTGGTTCATTCTTTACGCGCCGGTCGCTGATCTTTGATTTGGCCGCCGTTCCGGGTGTGCTCGCCGGTGTCTTCCTGGGCCGCTGGCTGTTTCACCGCATCAGGCAGGAAACCTTTTTGGGAATCGTGCTGGTCTTGTCCGCGGCGGGCGCCATCAAGCTACTCATCGGCAAGTAGTTACCAATACCTAATGGGGCCTCGGTCCCGATGACCCGTAGAATGTGGTTGTGAGTACCAGGACGAGCACCTTTTTCGCGCTTCGTGAGCGCAACGCTCGTCTGTTCTTCACCGGCTTATTGGTATCGAACATCGGCTCATGGGTGCAGCTCACAGCCATGACGCTGCTCGTGCAGGACCTCGCTGTCAAGAACAAGGGTCAGGCGCTCGGGCTGGTCGTCATGCTGCAATTTCTGCCGATGCTCCTGTTGGGCGCGTGGGCCGGTGGGTTCGCCGATCAACGAAACCGGCGCAAGCTCACCCTCATCACGCAGTCGGCCATGACCGCGCAGGCCCTGGTGCTGACCGTGCTGGATTTCCGGCATCTCGTGACCTTGCCGATTGCGTACGGCCTGTCGTTCGCGCTGGGCCTGGCGATGGCCATCGACAACCCTGCCCGTCGCGGACTGGTGCTCGAACTGGTGGATGCCGAGCACATCAGCAACGCCATGTCGCTCAACACCGCAGTCATGACAGGATCGCGCATGTTCGGGCCAGCCATCGCCGCAGCGATGGTGCTTCGGGTCGGCACCAGCTGGTGTTTCTTCGTCAACCTTTTGTCGTTCTTCGTGGTGTTAGGTGCGCTGCTAATGATCGATCCGGCCTCGTTGCGCATACCTACCCGAGCGCCTCGCGGCGGGACGCCGGTGCGTGATGGGCTGAAGTTTGTGTGGGGTAACCCGACGCTGCGGTTGGTGTTCCTTGTGATGGCCGTGGTGTCCACCTTTGCCTTCAACTATTCGGTGTCGTTGGCGTTGCTTGCCACCAATCGGTTCCACAACAAAGGGCTGTTCGGCTGGCTGCTGGCCGTGACCAGTGTGGGAAGTTTGATCGGCTCGCTGTTCATGGCGTCTCGCGGGGTCGTCAGTATCCGTCGTTACCTCAGCGGCATTGCCGTGATGGGTATCGCCGGATTAGCCATGGCTTTCGCACCGAATCAGGCCGTGTTGTTCGCGGCGTCGGTGCCCCTCGGTATTGGCGGGTCGGTTCTTATCAACGGCGCCAACACCATCAGCCAGAGTCTGTCGCCGCCCATGATGCGGTCGCGCCTTCTCGCGCTGGTAGCGGTGGCGTTCCTCGGATCCACCCCGATCGGCGGGCCCATCACTGGCTGGATCGGCGACCACATAAGTGCCGAATGGTCGCTGGCATACGGCAGCGTGTGCGCGCTGATCTGCACGGTGGTCGGGTTCGTCTACCTCGCTCGGATGGAGACTCCAACCGCTGCGTCCAACGAGGTTGTCACGTCGATCTCGGCTGCGTAATCAGAGGGGAGTTTGCAGAACGCGATCACGCCAGGCAGACGTGGCGTCCACGTTGTTAAACGTGAACACGTGCAGCGCCTCGATATTAAGTGACTTCGCGTAGAGACTCACGGGCTGCAGCAATTGCAGCGGGTCGTATCCACCGGGCGAGAAGAGTTGGCCGAGCGCGCCGCGGTTTTTTGATGCGTAGCGGATTGAAGAACCAACGCCGAGGCGGACGCCCATGGTGAGGAGCTTGGTGCGATCGATGACACCCGGCACGCCGAGGTGAATCGGCAGCGTGAGGCCGGCCGAACGTTCGGCGGTGAGCCATGCCTTGATGGTGTTGGGGTCAAGGCACATCTGCGTGCTGGCCCAGCCTTCAAGCTTGGCTTCGGCCAACACGGCCTGCTTGTCGTGCAGGGCCTTCTGCAGCACCGGTCGCTCGATGAGCGCGTGGCCGTCGGGGTAGGCGGTGACTCCGATGCGCTTCACGCCGTGATCGTGGCCGAGGAACTCCTTCAGGAAGGTGAGCGCCTCAAGGTAGGGACCGGGCTGTTCAGCATCGCCACCGACCAAGAACATTTCCTCGACACCGTTGGCATTGAACCAAGCCGCCAACTCACGGACCTGCTCGGGACCGGTGACGAGCCGGGCCGAAATGTGCGGGATGGGGAAATGGCCCAGAGCCCGCAAACGCTCGGTGATGTCCTGCGTGGCTGCGATGCCCTTGGCCGGTGAGCAGGTGACCGAAATGCGGCTGGCGGGAGGCAGAAACGCCATCTGCGCGTCGACGTTTTTGAGCGGGATGAGCTCGAAGCACATCGTGCTGGCGAGGTGG
>JAYTKG010000605.1:0-2834 GCA_043730435.1 Acidimicrobiia bacterium
ACCTCGACCATGAAGCGGGACGCTCCTTACGAACGAACGATCGTTAGGGAGAACGATAGGACGCTCGGGCCGGCGATGTCAATGCTCTGGGGGTGGTTGTCGAGCCGACGCCGCGTTGCACCCCGGCACGACCGACGGTAGGCCGTCGGCCGCTTTCGACGTCAGTGGAAACAGATAGAGCGGCGCGAAGTTGACGCAGATCTTACGGCCGTCCCCGTATGGTTGGCACCGTGGCCCATCCCCGTGGCGCAGTCGGCGGGCTAAAAATAGGTTGGTATGGACAGCGCTGGTACTGTCATGAAAATCTCTGCCGCGTGTTGCTCAACTATTAGGAGACCAGAGATGCCTCGACTGCTCGCCGGGGTCGGCCAGAGTCTCACGAAGGTCTTGGTCCCGGTCGCGGTCCTAGTGCTGTTCGCCTCGCCAATCCGTGCCAATGACTTTGGGTCGGACTGGCCTGATGCGTGCAACGCGCTCACATCGGCGCAGTGCACTGGTGAGAATGCGGACCACAGGATCTACTTCAGCGAGGTGCAGGCTCAGCGCATCACGATCGCGACTCAGATTATGCAATATCAATATACGAATGTTAGTGACATCAACATGTACCGTACGCTCGAATGGGTGGGCGCGGATGCCCTGGTCTACGACGCCCTCTACGGTATGACGGGTTGGTGGGGTGTCGCGCAGTGCACCTCCACGGCCTCATACGGAGGCTCTGCATCCAATCACACACGATGGTGTAAGCCTCAGATGGTGAGGTTCAACGAGTCGTATGCCCAAGCCACGGGCCAGCCTGACTACATCTTCTGTCACGAACTGGGCCACACCATCGGACTGCGCCATTCCGGGGAATTCGGAAGCTGCATGAACGCCAATATGTGGCCGGGTCCGGTGGGAACGACCACCCACGATCGTGGACACATCAACAGCCGATACTGAGGGGCGAGGGATGAAGAGGCACATCGGTGCATTGCTCGTTAGCTTTGCGGGTCTGACTCTCATCGGACTCAACCTCTCGGGCGAGCATGCCCGGTCTAGCGAAGTGCGCTCCAATGATCAGTTCTGGGCCAGCTTTGCTCTCGAGGCTCTCGAGGCCGAGTACTTTCTGAGCCTTGCATCCTTGGCCCAATCGTCGGACTTGGTTGTGGTCGGGAAAGTCGATCATCTGTCTTGGGGGCGCCAGCTGCTACCAGGCCAGGCGGACGGGTTCACATATGTCAACCTTCACATGATCGTGTCAAAGTATCTCGGGGGACGCTCAGGCGCCACGAATATGGTCGTCGAACTGATGCCGCCCGCCGGAGCGTCACTGGAGGCACTGACAACCACGCTTCCCGAGGCCGACCAGCTGATGTTTCTGCGAAATAAGGGTGAGGAGGCTCGGTCGCTGGGACTTCCCGAGCGCTTCGCAGCCTCCGAAGATGGGTTCTTTAGGCTTGCTAACGTCGAACAGGGACACTTTGCCAATATCGAGGGCAAAGTATTCTCACCGCAAAGCGCGGCAGCAAAGTGGGTTCGAGATCTTGCAGGTGTCTCGTTTGATGATCTTGCGAACACAGTCACTCTGCTCCGGGTCGATCAATAAGGGGCGACGACGAGCACGACGCCCCGTCGTCGGGGTTCGTTAGGCGAATGAGCGATCGGCGAGTTCTCCCAGCGCGCAATTCGCTCGTGATCGGCTGTCTCGTTATCTTGCTCATCCTGGGACGCCCCCCGGATCAGGTTGCCGCGTGCACAGGTGAAACGCCGTCGCTAGGCTCGGTTACGTCCACGGCACGCGTGATCGTGCAACTCGAGGTAATTCAGGTCTCGCCCGTTCAGTTGTCCGAAGGAGTCCCAAGCTCATTTACCGCACGTGTCGATCGAGTGCTCAAAGGGCCCGCGCCCGCCCTGATGACGTTCAACTCACCCACACTGATTGGGATCTGCGACGGATACATAGCGACAATGGGTGACAGGTTCGTCATGGCCATTGGATCACGGCCGTTTCCTCAAGGCGATGAGATGAACGCGATATGGCCAATCATGATGGTTGGCGATCGGTCATCTGGAATGCGCAAGGACCTCGATGCGCTCAGGATGGCATTTCCCGCCATGGCGCCGTCGACGCCCGCGCTCGATCAATTTCAGGAGTCCCCGCTGCTCCTTCTTGGGGGAGTCCTCGTGACGTTGGGGGCGATCGTCATCGCGCGGTTTGGCCACGCAAGGTTCGCGAGGCTGCGGAAGGCAGGCGAACCCGTTCTGCGCAAGTAGCTTTGGCCCGCGACCCCAGCGTCCCGACTGCGCGGAGTCTGACGTCGCGATCCTTGCGCGCAGTCGAACCGCGAAGGTGTGTCGATAGTTTCCCTTCTGCCCTTCAGCGGTGATCGAAGGCAGTGAGTGGCCAACCTGCAAGACGCGGATGCGAAAGATGGCTAGACATCGACTCTCGTCGCAAGCCAAGAATCTTGCGCAGGCAGTCGAAGGCGGAGCGGCTTAGAGGCAAGCGTTTGCGACGCTCATCGTGACGGTCATGACGTGATTTGCCCGGATTGCCCGGGGCTCGGTGCCGACCACCTCAGGACCTCGGTAGATCGCCAACAAGCGATCGTTCAGCGGGCGCCCGGTCTCCCGACCGACGGCTTGGCAGTCGGCACCGACGAACGTCGGTCGATTCGCGTCGCAGCCACCAAGCTCGGCATCGATCCCATCGCAACGCGAGTTCGTCGGCGATCCTCCCACGGAGAGCCCGCAGCCGGCCAGGATGACCGCCACGATGGCGAGGAAGAACGTCGCGCGCCAGATCTCGATCCACTGCCTCCGCATCAACGTCAGTCGGGCGAGAACCGCGG
>JAYTKG010000606.1:0-2814 GCA_043730435.1 Acidimicrobiia bacterium
GCTGCCCATGAAATCGGCAGCGTCGGCAGGCGGGGCGGGAGCGACATCGAGGATGTTGGGAGCGACGATCAGACGTGCAGCCTCACGCTTGCCGGCCAGAGTGGTCGCGGCAAGAATCGTCGGGTGCTGGCCATAGGCGGCCACGAAGTTGATCAAGGACTCCGGGTGCTTCAACGCCTGGCCGAAGGCGATCCAGTTGGCATACGGGGCCAACTGACCGTCGTTGGTCTTCGCGAAGATCTGCTTGCGCAAGTTGTTCAGCGACGGGATGCCCTCACTGCGGGCACGAGCCATGTTGATCGAAGGCAGGTCGAGCGGCAGGCCGAGCAGGTGGTTGCGCAGCGTTTCGGTGACGAACTCGTCGAGCTCGTTCCCGACCTGATCGGACAGGCCCATGATGATTCCACCGGCGGCCTGTTCAGATGTCAGCGTGCCGGCACTTCCACCATCGTTGTATGCCGCGGGGTTCAAGAACCCGTCGAGCAGCGGGATGTCGTTGGTTGACCCGTTTTCGTTGGTGCGGGCGATCGTCTCAGTCAGCATCGAGTGGCCGAAGCGGTACACCGCATGGGCGAACTCTGCGGTGATCGCCGGATTGACATCGGTCTGGTTGAGCGCAAACGGTTCGAACGGGTTGATCGCCGGCTGCACCTTGCGGGCGAATTCCTCGAACACGAGGTGCTGGTACTCCATCTCGGTGACGAAACGGGCTGCCTGGAACAGGCGCTCCCCGTAGCTGAAGGTGGTTGCCGACGTGGTCTGGAACGCTGCCAGGACAGCAGGGTTGGCGGCCAGGGTGCCCTGAATGTCACCGATCAGACGGTTGTGCTCGGAGTGGAAGACCTGGTGAATGGCGCTCAGGGCGATGTTCTCGTTGCACCGGCCGTCGCCGCAGATGAAGTGCAGGTCGAGCAGCTCGTTGTCGTAGGTCCCAGCAGGAACCGGCCTGTCGAGGCTCCCCCCGGCGACGTTGTCGGCGTCGGGCCCGCCAGGGGTCGGTGCTGCGCTGTGGGCGATGTCGTTGAGGAACGCCGTGTTGATGCGAAGCACGTTGGGCGGCGCCGCAACCGGAGTCGCCAAGTTACCTGAGACAAGACCGGTAGCAGTGACGTACTGCGGGAGACCGTTCGCGCCCGGGAGGAAGTTGCCGTAGGGGTCGGCTGCGATCATCGGGATGTTGCCGACGTCGGCGTCGACGAGTCGCAATCCGAGCAATGTCGCCGCCTGGGCCTTGACCATCGCCCAGGTGGGCAGACCGCCGTCGGCGGAGGAAAGGAAATTGCCGGTCGAAAGCGGCCCACCGACAGCAGCGACGTACTCACGCGTGAAGACCTGGTGCGACGAATGCGACGTGTAGGTCTGGCTCTGATCTACGAACGGCGAGTCAGTGTTCGGCGCGCTGCGGACACCGTTTGCATTGTTCAAGATGGTGCCACGAGTCAGGACCATGAACCGCAGCTGCGCGGGCAGGTCGTCTCCGGTCCCGAGGACGTGGTCCGGTCCGGGGATCAGCGGGTCGTCGGCCTTGAGGGGCACGAAGACGGTCCCGGCGCCACCGTTGGTGATCTTGTCGAGACCGTGGTCGAAGAACTGACCAAAGATCGTGAACAGCGAGTTGTATGGCGGCGAGAGACCGATGTCGGTCGTCACGTTCGGGATGAACAACGTCTCGAACTCCGGCACACAATCAACCGGAACACCCGGGCTCGTGCACGGGACGACGCCAGTGTTGCCCTGCGTGCGCACAGGAAACCCAGCCGCAGCGATCGCCGCCGGGTTCGTCGAGGTCTGGTCGACGATCAAGTTACTGATCGTGCGCGGCTCAGAGTCGAACACCGACCCGGTCGTCTGGGCGTACGAGGTCGCCACGACCGGGCCGAAAGCCGGGTCGCTGTTCTCCGCGGCGCGAAACACCGGAGTTGTCAGACGAGGGAACGGTTGATCCGCCGCACCAAATTTCTCCTGACCGGGCTGCAAGTTGTTGCACGAACCGTCGACGGTGCGCAACCCGAACGACAACAGCGGGTTGACGATCTGGTTCGGGCCCGTGCCCACGAGCGCGCCGCAAGGGCCGGTGACAGATGTCGTGTTGACGACATGAGCCTCGGCGATCTTGATCTGCTTCAGGATGAACGACAAGTCCGCTGCCGTCACCGTGAAACCCTGAGCGACCGGCGCTGGTGCAGCTTGCACGGACAAGCCGCTGCCACTGACCAGGCCCGTGCCCAACATGGCAAGTGCCGCTGCAACGGCACGAAAGGTGCGAAGGCGGCTGCCAGTCGATCTGGCGTGCCCTCGAGCCCTTGCCAGATTTTGTGGCGTTACCGCATGATGGCGCTCGTTCAAGCGCGCGTTATAAGCACCCCGTCCGTCCATGATTCCGTCCCTCTGTCCCCGCTCGCCAGCGCCCGATGCCCCGGAGAGATTGTATGAGAATCCTGCGAATCGGAATTAATGTCAACTGGTATTTAGCCACTCGCCCAAAGGCCGCACTCGGGTCGAATGATGACGCACGATGACTTAAGCCGTATTCGGGCTCCTCACGATGCGTCAACATCTGCATCTCTCAGCGAGGTCTTATTGCGTGGGCGGGCGTGGGCCCAAAGGGTCTTGACCGAGGTCCTCGGCCTCCGCGGCAAGGGCCAACCACGACTCCTCGATGGTGGCCACCTTCGACTGTGCCGCGGCCAGCTGGTTGCCCAGCTTCGATAACTCCCAGTGAGCGTTCGTGGTGCTCATCTCGGCCGCCAGCTTGTCGCGTGCGGCAACCGCAGAAGCCAGGTCGCGCTCGGCCTGATTCAGCTGGCGGCGCAC
>JAYTKG010000607.1:0-8183 GCA_043730435.1 Acidimicrobiia bacterium
TCTACGTTCCTCCCAAGCGGTCATTGGTACGTCTTCGCTGCGGTTCCTTCGGCTCATGGGTTCCTTTCGCCTTCCCTAGTGGCCTACGGCTTCCTGCACTACCCATCTAACCGCAACCCGTGTCACTTCCGCGTGTCATCTGTGTTGTGATCGTGTAACAGGAATCTCACGCAATGTGTCAATTCTCAGTAAACACTCAAGAAGCGTCGAGCCGCCGAAAATGGCCCTAACAAACGGCCGCTTCCCGGGTCGACCGGGCGGATCAGCCGCTCTGGCAGGGGCCGTCGGCCTTGTTATACAGCGCGGATCCGATGCTGCGAGCACTCTTTACCCGGAAGACGGTGCCGTTGGCCGAGATCGTGAACGAACCGTCGGTTCCCGGAATGTCAACCGTGACGATCTCAGCGTCGGTGTCGGTGGGGGGCACGAAGCCAGCGAGGTCGCCGAGGCCCTTCGGTGGAGAGCATCGCGTGGCCGTCTCGGCCGCTCGCACACTGGGGAACGGGTCCATGTTCTTGCCGGTCGGATCAGCAATTTCGAAATGAAGATGCGGATTGCCTACCGCGTCACCGCTGTCACCCATGTAACCAACCAACTGACCAGCGACGACTTTCGAGCCCTCGGTCAGCCCGGGCGCAAGCCGCCATGACACCGGATTGCTGTTGTCGGTCGTGCCCGGTGCGTCGTTGTTCACGTGGTAGTAGCGGTACTCCCAACCGAGCTGATCTTTAATGACGAAACCCCATCCGGCCGTCGGGCTGTTGACGACGAGATGACTGATAGTTCCGCTCGAAGCAGCTACGAGGGGCTGGAGCCGAACGCCGAGCAAGTCGACGCCAACATGGAAATGCGTCTCGATATCGGCTCGATAGTCACCCCAGCCGTCGCTGTAGATGACGGGTCCGAGCACCGGGAAGACGATTGGCTTCACCGGCCACCCGCCGACGGGCACGGCGTGGGGATCGGGCACAGTCGTGGACGTGGAGGGAACCGAGCTTGTCGTGGTCGTGGTACTGGTATCCGGCGCGATGCTGGACGCTGTTGGGACGGTAGTATTGGCCGCGGGAACCGTGCTGGTCGGGGCACCGGCGATGGTTGTCGTTGGCGAGGTTTCGCCCGGCACTGACGTTGACGATGTGGTGCTGGCTCCCGTGGTCGAGTCGGCCGCGCTCGTCGTGGTCGTGGACGTGGTCGTTGCACCCGCAACCGTCGTAGGAGTCGTTGCGTTGTCAACGGTCGTTGTCGTTGTTGTGTCGGCAACCGCCACGGACGTGGACGCAGAACTATCTGGCACTGGCTCGGCCGAGTGCGCAGATGTTGAGGTGGAAGCAATCACGACAAACGCAACGAGCGGAGCAAGAACTCCGACTGATCGAACCCGCGAACGGACAGTTGGAAACACGGCGACACCTTAACTCATATCAGACAAAGCCGGGGGGGCGGTTCGCACCGCGAGCGGTTAGTTGGGAACGACTTGAGGTTCCTTCGGAAGCCCCAACACCCGTTCCCCAACTATATTCCGTTGGATCTCAGCAGTGCCACCCCAGATTGTTTCACTTCGGCTGAAGAAGAAGGCGGACATCATCGGCGTCACCGGATAGGTCGTCCGCCCGGCATGACGAAGTACGCCCGGCCAGTTGCCAGTCTCGGGGCCCGTCGTGATCAGCATGGAGTCGGCGCCATAAATGGCGAGCGCAAGTTCCATGGCGTCGCGGTGCATCTCCGACCAGAACATCTTGTTGGTTGCGCCAAGCACGGCGACCCCGGGATCTTTCGTCTTGTTGACCGTGGCCGACAGGCCGCGCAGCCCGTTGATGCGAAGGAGCTGAATCTTTGTGTAGTAGGTCGCCAACCCCTGGCGCACGGTGGCATGGTTGATGGAGCCGTTGGCACGCGCTGCCTCGGTCATGAGGCGCAGCTCTTCCTCGAAGCGGCGATAGCTGGTGGTGGCCGACATGCCGCGCTCATGGGCGAGGGTGGTGTTGGTGACCGCCCAGCCGTTGTTTACGCCGCCGACCACGTTGTCTTTCGGGCAGCGGGCGTTGTCGAAGAACACCTCGTTGAACTCGGCCGTGCCGTCGGGTTGCGTGATGGGTCGCACCTCTACACCGGGCTGCTGCATGGGTACCAGCAGATAGCTGATGCCCTTGTGCTTGGAGGCGGAAGGATCGGTACGGGCCAACAGGAAGATGTAGTCGGCGAACTGGCCCTGTGTGGTCCACACCTTTTGGCCGTTGATGACCCACTCATCGCCGTCGAGTACGGCGCTGCACTTGAGCGATGCAAGGTCGGAACCCGAGTTGGGCTCGCTGAAGCCCTGACACCATCGCATGGACCCGTTCAGAATCTTCGGCAGGAAAAAGGTCTTCTGCTCCTCGGTTCCCCACTGCAGAATGGTCGGTCCAACCAAGGTGTCGCCGAAGAAGTCGGCGCGCAGCGGCGCTTTGGCCCTGGCGAACTCTTCGGCCAGCACCACGTTGTGCATGACGGGAAGGCCCTTACCGCCGTACTCCTTCGGCCATGACGCGCAGATCCACCCTCCGCCATACAGCTTGGCCGGCCATGCCTCGTTGAACGCCCTCTTCGCGTCCAGCGACATTTCGAAACCGGGCGTGAACCATCCGGCGGGCAGATTGTCTTCGAGCCAGCTGCGAATTTCAGTGCGAAATGCTTCGGCATCCGCCGGGTAGCTCAGATCCATTCTTCCATTCTGCCTCACGACTTGACCCGCGGGTCAAGCAGTGATGAGTTCAGCTGCCGCGGCCTTCGCGAGCTTCCTCACGCATGTGGCGAAGCGAGCCTGTTCCGTGTCGGTCAGTACCTCGTAGGCACGGGCTTCGATCTGATCGGTGATGCGCTCAGCCTTGGCTCGCAGCGCCTTACGGGCCTTCGGAGCCTGACCTTCGGTGTAGCCGAACAGCTTGAAGTCGTCCATGCCGCGTGCGGTGAGATGAGCTTCTGCTGGGGTCATGCCAACCGCAACGACGGCAACAAGGTTGGCGCAACCACGCAGTTCACGCAGCACGTTGAGAGCCATCGCCGCCCTCCCGGCGGGGTCGTCGGTCTCGCCCAACGACTCCGCCTTCCAACCCGCGAACAGAGACATGCCAGCCGATGGCGTGCGGTCGATCACCTTGGCCGCCAGATCGGCAAACGCACCCGCCTCCTTCACCCCGACGAAGGCCGACCGCCCCCATACCCGACAACATTCGGCGTACTCCCGCGACGCCTCACGGGCACCCATGGCCGCAAGTCCCTGCCCCCACAGCTTCTGCATGAGTTTCGGCTCGAAGTAAGCAAACGCCGACCCGACCACTTCGGCATCGACATCGCCGAGTACGCCGCCGCGTCCAATGACGTACCAGCAATAGCCGTTCTTCATCCCCAGGTCCTTACCCCGCTGCAAGGTCTCCGGTGTGAAATAGAACCGCGCTCCGAGATCGTTGAGGGTGCCGGAGACGGCTTGGACGGTGGCGATAGATTGGTCAGACATGCGTCGCACGGTAGCGGCGACGGCCACGATCTGCACCGACCATCACCCAACCGAGGACGAACACGACCGCAGCGATGATCCGAGACGCGAACTCAACCTCTTGTTCAGCGTGAGGGTTGACCGTTCCCATCGCGCATCGACACGCCGATTCTCGTACGCTCTCGCCATGACAGTCACCGAGACTCCCCCCGCAAAAGCTGAGCGCTGGACCCATCAGTGGAAAGAGCTTTTCGAGGAAGTCATCAACGCGGGGCTGTGCACCGGCTGCGCTGGCTGCGTCATTGCCTGCCCGCACGAGGTGATCGGCTACAAGCACGAAGAGAAGGGCTACAAACCGTTCCACCTTGAAGAAGAACTTGGCCCCGCCGACTGCGGCCACGGCCAGAAGGGCTGCACCTCATGCACCCGCGCCTGCCCCCGGTTCCGCGACTGGGAGCAGCAGGCCAACGATCATCTGTTTGGCCGTGACCGGGAAGACAACGAAATGTCCGGCATCATTCAGCAGAATCTGCTGGTTCGAGCCACCGCTCCTGAAGTCACTGCGGTCGGTCAGGACGGTGGCTTCGTGTCGGCCATGCTCATCTGGCTGCTCGAGCAGCAGTACATCGATGGCGCCCTGGTTTCCTACCTGGAGGGCGACGGCACCTCATGGAAGGCCATTCCGGGCGTGGCCACCACCAAAGAAGAAATCCTCAAGGGTGCCGGCAGCCGGTACACCTACTCGGCCAACACCCTCGCCCTCAAGGAAGCCACCGACCGCGGATTATCAAAGCTCGCTCTCGTCGGCATGAGTTGCCAAAGCTCGGTGCCGGCGGTCATGTGGCCGCGCAAGATCGGCAAGGTTTCCAAGCCCATCATTTTCAACATCGGGCTGCTCTGCTCCAAGACGTTCGACGATGCCATCTTTGAAGAGCTGTTCCTCGCCAAGTACGGCCTCCATAAAGAGGACATGGTGAAGATGAACATCAAGGGCGTGTTCCAGATCTGGATGCGCAACGGCGACTATCACGAGATCGATCTGAAGGAATGTCACCAGTGGACCCGTGAGGGGTGCAAGACGTGCCCCGACTTCGCGGCCGAACATGCCGACATCTCAACAGGCGGCATCGGCAAGGACAACGCTTGGACCCTGTGCGTGGTGCGCACCGATCTCGGTCGGGAAGTCATGACCCGCATGATCAAAGCGGGTGTGGTGGAGGCCAGGCCGGCGGAGGACGATGAGGTTGCTATGAAACTGCTTCGGCAACTCTCCATCGTCAGCCGCCGGCGTTGGCCGGTTACTGCTGCAAACCGTGCGATCAGCGTCGGTGTGCCGCCGCCGAAAAAGAAGGCCGACGGCTCAGTACCCGCTGCGCACTAACCACTCAGACGCTCTTCGCGGCATCGATGGCCCGGTTCACGATGGCGTCAATGACTGCATCGGAGTGCGACAAACCGGGAAACAAGATTTCGTAGGCGCCGGGGGCGAGTGCCACACCGCGCTGCAGCATGCCGTGGAAGAAGCGTTTGTAAGCCTCGACGTCGGTGGTCTTGGCGCTCACGTAGTCGGTGGCGGGCGTGTCGTTGAAGTGCAGGCCAATGAGCGACCCAATGACCGGCACCGTGATGGGAAGGCCAGCGGCGCTGATGGCCTCATGCAGTCCAGCCGCGAGCTTGGCGGCGGTGGCGTGCAACTGCACGTACGCCGCGTCGTCTAGTAGCGACAGGGCGGCGAGACCGGCCGCGGTCGCGAGCGGGTTGCCAGACAGTGTGCCGGCTTGGAAGACGGGCCCGAGTGGGGCCAACGCCGACATGACATCGCGACGACCACCAAACGCGCCGATGGGCAATCCGCCGCCGATGACCTTGCCGAAACACGACAGGTCGGGGGTGACGCCGAAGTGCGCTTGGGCACCGCCGCGCGCCAGGCGAAATCCAGTGATGACCTCATCGAAAATGAGCAGGGCGCCTGCTTTGTCGCATGCAGCTCTGAGTCCTTCCAGGAAGCCCGGTTGCGGACCGACGAGGCCCATGTTCGCCGCCACCGGTTCAAGCACCACGCAGGCCACGTCGTCACCAACCTGGGGCACGACGTTGAACGGAGCAACGATGGTGTCAGCGATCATGCGGTCGGTGACGCCGGCCGAGTCGGGTAGGCCGAACACCGCGAACGCACTACCGCTTTCGGCCAACAACACATCACCGTGACCGTGATAGTTGCCAGAGAACTTGATGACCTTACTGCGACCGGTGAAGCCGCGAGCAAGACGGATAACCGTCATGGTGGCTTCGGTTCCGCTGTTGACGAAGCGCACCATCTCGCAGCTCGGCACCCGATCACGCACGGCCTCGGCCAGCAGTACCTCACGCGCAGTCGGCGCGCCGTAGGAGGTGCCGAGCGTGGCAGCCTGCTGGATGGCATCGGTTACCGCCGGGTGGGCATGGCCGCCGATCACGGCGCCGTAGCTCTGCACCAGATCGAGGTACTCGTTGCCCTCTGCATCCCACACCCGCGGCCCTTCGGCGCGAGCGACGAAGTAGGGCGTGCCACCGACCGATCGGAACGATCGGATAGGCGAGTTCACGCCACCGGGGATGACATCACACGCGCGCTCGTACCAGTTGGCGTTGGTATCGCCGAGGCCCTGGCAAAGATCGGTGCGACAGCCAGCCTTCGAGCAGGCCGATTCGTTGCACCAAGTCATCGGAGGACTTCCGCAACTTCGCGGGCAAGGTACGTGAGGATGATGTCGGCTCCGGCTCGTTTGATGGCGGTGAGTTGTTCCAGCGCTATGGCGTCGCCGTCGATCCACCCGTTTGCGGCCGCAGCTTTGATCATGGCGTACTCGCCACTCACATGATATGCCGCGACCGGTACATCTACCTCGGCTCGCACGCGACTCAAGATGTCGAGGTACGACATAGCCGGCTTCACCATCACCATGTCGGCGCCCTGCTCAATATCGGCGCGTACTTCTTCCATCGCTTCTCGGGCGTTGCGATAGTCCTGCTGGTAGCCCTTGCGGTCACCGCCGCCGATGATCTTGCAGTCGACCGCGTCGCGGAACGGGCCGTAGAACGCGGAGGCGTACTTGGCTGAGTAGGCAAGGATGGACACGTCCACATGGCCCGCTGCGTCGAGTGCAGTGCGGATGGCGCCAACCTGACCATCCATCATGCCGCTCGGCGCAATGACATGGGCGCCGGCGTTGGCCTGAGCAACTGCGGCACGGGCATAGAGCTCCAGCGTGATGTCGTTGAGCACGTTGCCGTGTTCGTCGAGCAGACCGCAATGACCGTGCGATGTATACTCATCAAGACACGTGTCAGCCATCAGCACAAGGTCGTTGCCCATGTCGGCACGTAGGTCTTGCAGGGCGAGCTGCACGATGCCGCTGGGGTTCCACGCCTCACTCCCCTCGTCATCCTTGCGAGCAGGAACACCGAACAGCATGATGCCCGGAATGCCGAGCGAGGCCAGCTCGTGGACCTCCTTGCGCAAACTTTCGCGGGTGTGCTGCATGACACCAGGCAGACTCGAAATGGGCTGAGGTTCGGCGATGTCCTCCCGCACGAATAGCGGGGCAATGAGGTCATCGACACCAAGGCGGGTCTCGGCCGTGAGGCGACGCATGGCCGGTGACGTGCGCAAACGGCGGGGGCGACGAGCTGGAAATGTCATCGTGGCCCAGCTTAGGAGGAGCGGGTCTGAATCGCCCGATGAAGGTCGGCGAGGTGAACGGCTTCAAGGGAGTCATGTTGCTGATGGGCGCGGGAAAGGCCGTGGTGACGGGTGAGATGGCTGGCGACGCCCAGCGTGAACAATCCGGCCGCTACTGCGGAGGTGACGCCGGGCAACGAATCCTCAATCGCAACCGACCAGCGGGGGTCAGCATCGAGCAGGCGACACGCAGTGGTGTAGGGCTCGGGGTGCGGCTTGGCGAAGGTGACCTCGTCAACCGGAACGACGACGGGGAAGTCGGCGAGCAATCCGAGGTTGGACAGATGATGCTCTACCCAAACTCGTGGGGCGCTGGTGGCGATGGCGATCGGCACATCGGCGGCCTGGCATTCTTTGACCAGGGCCTCCACACCGGGACGGGGCCGAGCCGACCGCAGCAGCTCTCTCACGCGTGCCCGCGTCTCCACCATGACGAAACTGATATCGAGACCGACATCGTTCGCCAACCCTTCGATGGCGGCGTCAACGGCATCGATAGTGGTGCCGATCATGGTGGCCCACCAGACCGGATCGAGCCGACGGTGGTGAGCGGCGTAGACATCGGCGACAGCGTCATAGGTCACCGTCTCGGTGTCGAAAATGGTGCCATCGAAATCGAACACGACCGCCTGCACTGTCACGGTCGTTGAGGGTAGTGCTCACTCGGTCAGTTTGAGCAGCCAATCTCAGCGCAGCACCCCTTAGCAAAGGCTTTGGACCGTTGCCGCCACCAGGCCGTCGAGGTTGTGTTCGGACGCGGTCAAGGTCACGCTGATGCCAAACTCGGCGCAGGCGTTGGTTGTAACCGGGCCGATCGAAATCACGGTGCCGGGCAGGCGATCGACGCCGTAGGCCCTCACGAAAGATCGAACGGTGGAACCCGAGGTAAAGGTGATGGCGTCTGCTGTTGCAATGGCATCGATGATCGTCGGCTCGGCATCAACCGCGTGGGTTCGGTAGGCAGTCACTGCGGTCACGTTCCAGCCTTTC
>JAYTKG010000608.1:0-1903 GCA_043730435.1 Acidimicrobiia bacterium
CGACGCATTTTTCGCCGTCACGCTGTCGGGGCGATGTAACTCAGCCCGATCTTGCGGGCTTGCACGAGTTGTACCAACCAACGATCGTTGGTGCCGGTGACATGATCCGCCCACAGCCCGGCGCAAGCGTCGGCCCCCCACGCGAGCGGTTCAGACTTCGTGACATGCTCGACGAACGGCATCTCGACACATCGCACCCGGTGCCAGTCACGAACGAAGCGTTTCTCGACATCGTTTTGACGTTGCGAGCGTTGCTCAATGAGGAGGTGATCCACGCCGTCATCGTGCGCAGCGGGGAGCAACCAATTCGACAACAACCGGCGACGCTGTGCATCTTGATCGGTCGGGGCCTCGACCACGACCGCAGCCAGATGGATCCGCGCGTTGGTGGCGCAGATCTCGTCGATCATCCGACGGCGGGTTGGTTCACCGTGGTCGCGTTCCCAGTGGAACGGGCTCCCTTACGCTGGAACGAATTTCTCAACACGGTACGGAAGGTGTCGGCGGCGAAGTCGTCGAGGACAACCAACGCCAACGAATAGAGCACCCGACCATCAGCCAAGTCCGGGGTGCTGTCGTCAATGACGCCGATCATCGATCGAAGGCTACGGCGAACTCGGACACCCGCGGCCCTGCCATACGCTCGCGAACAACCCCTCCGAATATTGTTCGAGAATTTGAGACCGATCAATCGCTCCGATCACGCCACCATCGGCGGTCGAGCGTCGTCTCACCCAAGGTGGCCAAATCGGCGTCGAGCTCACATGAGCGGCGTGCCACTTTTGTGCAACTGACATGACTATGACCTTGTGGCGGCGGCTGGTTGATCGGTCGTAGCGTTGGTGTATATCAGTGGATCACTACGTCAACGCAATCCGGGAGCTTGGGAGCTTCGTGTCTATCTTGGTGTCGACGCCGACAGTGGTCGTCAACGCTGGGCATCTAAGACGGTGTGGGGTTCGCGTCGTTACGCGAACGCGGCGCGAGCCGAGTTCGTCGCGGACGCCGGGAGCCTCATGTCAGCCGCTGAGTTCTTCGTCCGTCACACGGATTCCGAGGAGGTCGCGCATTTGGCTGACGAACGTTGGGACTCCGGCTGCGGTGAGGGCGTCCAGCATTTCGGTGGTAGACCGCGGCGGGTTTCGTTTCTCGCTGGCGACGCGCACAACCGTGTTCTTGACCTCGTCTGGTAGATCTTGTAGTAGTTCGCACAGGTAGGCGTCGGGGGGATGATGCGCAGCTCGCGTCCGGCGAGGAGTTCGGCTGGAAAGTCTTTGAGGTTCTCGGTGATCAGCATCGTTGCTTGCCCGGCGATCGCGGCGGCCATGTGGTGACGATCGTCGAGGTCGTTTCCTGGCATGTCAACGATGAGGTGCTCGTAGGCGGCGTATTCGATCTTGCTGTCGGCGAAGAATTCTCGGATCGCTGCGGTGACGCTGGCCGCGGTCGCGACACTGCGTTGGTGTTGGCGCACGATGACTCGTTCCCATTCATCGAGCAGCACATCGGTCCAGATCACCGTGTGGACGCTGCCCTCGCTGAGCGCGAGGAGCAGGTCCATCACCGAGAACGGGAACAAGACGTTGGTATCGACGAACACCCGGTTCATGCGCAGTGACGGTCAGTAGGGCAGATTGTTGGCTTCGATCACGTTGTTGATTCGTTGACGGCCAGCGCGTCGATGATCGCGGCGTGTCTGGAACGCGAGGACATCAGACAGTTTGACGCGGCGGTGACGGCTGTTCGGTAAGTGGTGGTAGACGATTTCGCCCGCGTCGAGGAGTCGGACAGTAAACGGCCGGGAAAGCTCAAGCATCTCGGCTGTTTTGGGCTGGTGTCAGTTCGGTTTCGAATGGCAACACGGTGACAGCGTGTCCCTCGGCGAGTTCACCAATGGAGGTGC
>JAYTKG010000609.1:0-5982 GCA_043730435.1 Acidimicrobiia bacterium
ATGGATCGTTGCCACCTCACAAGGCTGTCTGAGTAACTCTGGCGGCGACGGGGGAGCGGCCGGGTAGTCTCGCCTGAATGGCCATCGTCGACGAAGATATTGAACGTATCAAGGCCAGCGTTTCCATCGTTGATCTCATTCAGGGCTATCTCGCCCTGCGCCGCGTCGGGCGCAACTGGGTGGGTCTATGCCCTTTCCACGCAGAAAAGAGTGGCTCATTCAACGTCCGCGAGGAAATGGGGCGCTATCGCTGCTTCGGCTGTGGCGCCGCGGGCGACGCCCTCAAATTCGTACAGGAAATGGAACATACCGATTTCGTCGGTGCTGTCGAATTGCTGGCCACCAAGGCTGGTATCCAGTTGCGTTACACCAGCGGCGGCGAGGGCAAAGAACGGATGCGCCGCAAGAAGTTGATTGAGGCCATGTCGCAGGCAGTCACGTGGTACCACGAGCGGTTGTTGAACTCGCCCGATGCCCGACAGGCACGCGACTATTTGCGCAGACGCGGCTTAGCCGGTGACGTTGCGCGCGAGTTCCAAATCGGTTGGGCCCCCGATGATTGGGATGCCATGAGCCGCGAGCTTGGAGTCGCCGCTGATCTGTTGCGCGACACAGGACTGGCCTTCACCAACAAGCGCAACCGCATGCAAGATTCGTTTCGAGCGCGGATTCTCTTCCCGATTTTCACCGACAATGGCGAGCCAGTGGCCTTTGGCGGGCGAATATTGCCGGGTTCCGAAGATCCGGCCAAGTACAAGAACTCGGCCGAATCCGTCGTCTACGCGAAAAGCCGCACGCTCTACGGCCTGAACTGGGCGAAAGCCGACATTGTCGCCAACGATCAAGTCATTGTGTGCGAGGGATATACCGATGTGATCGGGTTCCACCGCGCTGGCGTGAAACGGGCCGTGGCCACCTGCGGCACGGCACTCACCGAGCAACACGTGCAGGTGCTGAAACGATTTGCCAGCAAGGTCGTGTTGGCCTTTGACGCCGACAAGGCCGGGCAGGGTGCCGCAGAGCGATTCTACGAATGGGAAACGAAGTATCAGGTGCAGGTTTCAGTGGCCCGCTTTCCGGATGGCAAAGATCCAGGCGATATGTCACTCACGGATCCCGCAGGGTTGTCGAAGGCCATCGACGACGCCCCGCCATTTCTCGGGTTCCGCTTAAACCGGGTTCTCGCCGGAAAACAAATCCGCTCGCCGGAGGAGAAATCACGCGTTGCCAGCGAGGCAATGGCGGTCATTAACGAACATCCCGACGTCAACGTGCGCAAACTCTACGCGGGGCAGGTCGCCAGCCATACAGGGTTACCGGTGAACGACCTTGTACGGGCCGCAGAGCAACGCAACCGCAAGGTAGTGGTGCAAAGCGCTCCTTCGCGGCGGGTAGGCGCTAAAGAGAATGGAGAGTTCGTCGCAGTGGCGTTACTGATGCAGCGTTGGAACGACATTGCGCCGTGGCTCGTCGAAGAACTATTTGCCACCGACGTATACCGCCGGGCGTTCCTGGCTCTCGCGCATAACAATGGACTTGATGCCGCCATCGATGCCGCCGATCCCGAGGCGCGAGAAGTGCTCGAACGGGCTGCAGTAGCCGATGTCGACGCAGAACCCGAGGTGGAGGCATTCAACCTGATCTCGGCTGCGGTGCGCCGTGAGTTGTCGCAGCGACTTCGGTTGACTGTTGCCGCAGAGATTCGCGAGGATGGGGAGGCTCGACTTCGTTTAGAAGACCTCACGATGCAACAACAGTCGTCAGCGGCGGCCGAGTGGTTGCTAGGGTGGCTCGACCGACGAAGTGAGGAGCGCGGTTGAGCAATAGCGACAGCACGATCACAAACGTGTCGGTATCAACACCGCCACCAGTTCCAGGGGTTGATCCCGGCGAATGGCAGCAACTGGTGGCGCGCGGCTCCCAGGTGGGCCTTTTGCACGCCGAAGAGATCACCCACGTGGTTCGCGACTTGGAGCTCACCGGCGACATTCTCACCGTGATCACTGAACGACTCGGCTCGGTTGGGATCACTATTGACGACGCGGTGGAGCTGGTCGACGACCACGTTGATGACACGCCACCCGCTGGCACACAGGCGATTGTGGCCAGTGCTCCGGGAGACGAGACGGAAGGAGCCGAGGCTCGGCGTCATCGACGCAGGTCAGAGCGCGTCACCGAACGGTACGACGTGGGCACCAATGGCGACACGGTGCGCATGTACCTGAAGGAAATCGGGCGCGTCGGGCTGCTGAGCGCCGATGATGAGCGTCACTTGGCACAAAAGATCGAGGCCGGCAACTTGGCTGCCGGTCAACTTGACGAGCTTGGAGCCAGTGCCGATGCTGCGCAACAACGTCCCCTCTTGCGCGCCGTTCAAGCAGGTCAACGGGCCAAGAGCGACCTCATTCAGGCCAACCTGCGGCTGGTCGTCAGCATTGCCAAGCGCTACAGCGGGCGTGGGATGCAGTTCCTCGACCTGATCCAGGAAGGCAACTTGGGCCTCATGCGAGCGGTCGACAAGTTCGATTACACCAAGGGATTCAAGTTCAGTACGTATGCCACGTGGTGGATACGCCAGGCAATCACGCGGTCAATCGCCGATCAAGCTCGAACTATCCGGATTCCCGTCCACATGATTGAAAGTATGAACCGGATCATGCGCACGCAACGCCAAATGCATCAGGAACTCGAGCGTGAGCCAACGCTCGAGGAATTGGCGGAACGGTGTGAGACCACCGTGGAACGAGTGCGAGAGATTCTGCGTATTTCTCAAGATCCCTTGTCGCTTGACTCGCCGGTGGGCGAGGAAGACGACCTCAGTCTCAGTGATTTCATTGAAGACGGTTCGATTGTCGCACCTGATGATGCCGCCACAAAGAAAATGTTAATCGCCGCCGTGGCCGAGGCGTTGGGCGAGCTCAGCGAGCGCGAGCAAGAGATTGTGCGCATGCGTTTCGGGCTGGATGATGGGCTGGCCCGCACGTTAGAAGAGGTTGGCCGCGAGTTCGGCGTGACTCGCGAGCGGATCCGCCAAATCGAGGCCAAGACCATGGCCAAGCTGCGGCACCCGCAACGAAGCCAAAAACTTAAAGAGTTCCTCGACGCAGAATAAATGAGCTGTGGAATTGGGTGCTGTCGCTGTTAATCTCGGGGTGCCTTTCCGAGATAGCTCAGCTGGCAGAGCAGCTGACTGTTAATCAGCGGGTCGTAGGTTCGAGCCCTACTCTCGGAGCCTTGCGGGGCCTGCGAAAGCGGGCCCCGTTTGTATATCTGGATTCGGAATTCTGTGTTTTTCCGGGTCCAACTGGGGTGGTAGCTCAGTGGTTAGAGCAGGGGACTCATAATCCCTTGGTCGTGGGTTCGATACCCACCCGCCCCACCATTATCTACCTGGTCTAATGTCGATTTCAAGAACCGTTGAGAAGTAGCGTATCCAAGAAATCCAAGACAAATCCAAGATTTCGGCGTATGTTTCCACCATGACCAAGATGCGAAGTGCGCCGGGGATGAGGGAGCGAGCGCCCGAGGTCTGGGAACTCGTGGTGCAGGCCGGCCGCGATCCGGTGACCGGCAAGCACCGCCAAGTCAGCCGTAGGTTCCGGGGCAACTTGCGCGATGCCAAGAAGGCGCGAGCCGAGTTGATCGTCGAGGTGAGTAGGGGTCGACACACCGGGTCGCGGGCCACGGTCGACGATTTGTTCGTCGACTGGATCGTCGAGCTGCAGCGCAAGGGCCGCTCGCCGAACACCGTCGATGGCTACGAGAAGGTGTACCGTCGGAACATCCAGCCCACGCTCGGCACCAAGCAGGTGACGAAGGTGACGATGAAGATGCTCACCGATCTGTACGGCGCGCATCAGCGGCGCGGCCTGTCGGCGCGCAGCGTGTACCAGATCCACGCCTGCCTTTCGTCGATGTTCACGCAGGCGTGCCGTTGGGGGTGGCGAGACTCGAGCCCGGCGCAGTGGGCCGAGCCGCCGTCGATTCCGAACGTCGAGCCGGTGGTGCCGACGCCCGAGCAGGTGCGCGCGCTGATCGAGGAAGCCGAGCGTGGCAAGCGACCGGAGATGGCGCGGGCGATCCTCGTGGCCGCGACGACCGGGTTGCGGCGCGCTGAACTGTGCGCCCTGCGGCGTCGGCGCGACGTCGACTTCGAGCGCGGTCTGCTTCGGGTGTCGGCCTCGATCGTCAACCTGCCGAACCAGCCGCTCGGTGAGATCCCGACGAAGAACCGTCGCGTGCGTGTGTTGGCGATCGACGAACTGACCGCAGCGATTCTGCGAGCGCAGATCCACGACGTCGAGCGGCGGGCTTCCTTCGCCAAGGTTGCGTTAGTCGACGATCCGTACATCTTCACCGACGCTGCTGATGGTTCGGTGCCGTGGAAGCCCGACGCGGTGTCTCAGTACTTTGGGCGCATGCGCAAACGAATCGGCCTCGACCACCTCGACTTCCACTACTTGCGTAAGTTCATGGAGACCTATGGTCAGGAGCTGGGCTTCAGCATCACCCAGGTAGCGATGCGAGCCGGCCACGACCCGAGCATCGCCGCCAAGCACTACAGCGGACGAGTGACCGAGACCGACAGAGCACTCGCGACCGCAGTCGCGTCGCTGATCGCACCACGCCCGGGCGCCGGCCAGGAGTAATGTGGGGGCGTGAGCGCGAAGTCTGCAGCCCTTCGGACCGAGGTCCTGTCTCTTCCCACAGAGGAACGCGCCGTACTTGCGGTCGAACTGCTCGCCAGCCTCGATGACGACGTCTCTGAGGACGATCCGGCCGAGGTTGTCCTCGCCTGGGGCGCGGAGATGGTTCGACGCTCCCGGCAGCTCGCCTCAGGCGAAGTCAAGACCTTGACTTGGAGCGAGGTGCTCGAGCAGGTCGCGGCCAGCCGCAGTCCTCGGTGAGTTTCGGCGTCGAGTACCACCCGATTGCAGCGGCTGAGTTCGTCGCTGTCCAGGCCTGGTACGAGCAGCAGAACCTGGGACTCGGCGACCGGTTCTCGGCGGCCTTCGAGGCGACGCTGAAGCGGATCAGCAGCCGGCCCCACGCCGGCACGCCGGTTGCTGTGGACGACGACGGAGCGGTCGTCAACAGGAAGACGCGGATCGGTGGATTTCCCTGGGTGGTGGGGTACGAAGTCGCGGGTGACATCGTGATCGTCCTCGCCGTGTTCCACCAGCATCGCCGCCCGGACTACTGGACGACTCGCCAGCAGTAGACAAGGGGGCGGTCGATCAACCGAGGCCGACGAGGACGGGTTTGTCCAGATGCGGGGCACGAACGATGGAGGCCTTGAGTCCGCACGAGCGGACGATTCCGATGATCTTGATCATCGTGGCTGCGTCGGCGAGCACCTCGTCGGTCACGAGGTCCAGCGCGACGTACCGACCGGCATACTGGCTGAGGTTCGGTCGGCGCACTTCCATACGCACAGAGTACCGCCACGTTCGAGGCCGTGTGTCGAGCAGGTGCTGCCGCGGTCGCTGCGGACACCTTGGCACGGGGTGATACGCAGCACCAGGAGGTGCACCCAGCCGGCGAATTTCTGGGCGCGGTTTGCTGCGCCTCGTCGAAATTCACCTCTGTATGTGTCTGACGGTGTGCGGTTGAGGGTGTGGTCGAGTGTGTGGCCCCCGGTATTTCTCGAGGTTCGTGTGGTCGTTGCCCGAGCTGCAGCGTCACGAAAGTCAATTTCGGGAGGCATGAGTTGTTGTGAAGACATCGACGAGGAATCCGGAATCGCCGGACCCACCTGACTTCTTGACCGTCGAAGAGGCGGCACGGATCGTCCGCATCGGGCGCACGACCGCTTACGACATCGCTCGTGAGTACGGGACCACAGCTGGTGCGAGCGGTTTGCCGGTCGTGAGATTCGGCAAGCAATTGCGTGTCCCGCGATATCGGCTCGAGGAGTGGCTCGGTGGACCGATCACTTGGCCGATCTTCACCGACGATGCACCAGTCGCGTCTCCGGTCGCG
>JAYTKG010000610.1:0-6388 GCA_043730435.1 Acidimicrobiia bacterium
TACGGCTTCGGCGATCAGGGTAACGAGTTGCGCGTGAGCCGCGTTCAGCACGCCACACACGTCCGCTATCCGTGTCTCCAACTCCGTCGCCGCCATGCACACAGCATACACCTGTTCGCATATCGACGGCCATCGATACCGACGTTCATTTCCTCAAGAAATACCTGCTCACAGCACATTTACGGACACTGAAAGCGACAAGTTTCAGGACTGTTTGGCGAGTCTCTTCAAGCGGGCGGCGAGGCCGAAACGCAACCCGATGATCGATAGCAAAAGACCGGTGGCCGCGACATGCGCGCGAGGTTCGAAGAAGGCCTGCACAATCGGGAATCCGAACACACCGACGCGTGCGCCGTAGGCAAACTTTCGGGTCAACAACGTGACGACCAGCAGCGCGCCGATCGCGATGGCGGCGACGAGCGGCGCGATCACGACCACGCCGCCACCGAAGGCCAGGATCGAACGTCCGCCGCGGAAGCGAGCGAAGACCGGCCACGCGTGACCGATCATGGCAGCGCCGACTGCAACGTAGGCAATCCACCATGGCCCACCAGCAAGGCGACCAACCAAACCGGCGAGCGCGCCTTTCAGCGCGTCGCCCAGGAAGACAGGGAGCGCGGCACGGCGTCCGAGCGTTTCTTTCATGTTCCAGTAGCCGGGGTTGCGGTCGCCGGTCTCACGTGGATCTACCCGATGCAGTCGACCGACCAACACGGCAATAGGAATGGAGCCGAGCAGGTAGCCCGTGAGAATGACGAGCGCGAGTCGTACCATGTCAGCCGTGGCCCCGATCGCGTCGTTTCATCTCATCTGCGATCATGGCGTGTTCTCCAACCTGACGCGACTCGGACGGGATCGTCGCACGCTTCAGCATACGAACGGCCTGCAGTTCTGGCGGTTGATGGGCACCGGCAATGGCCGTAACACCGGCCCGTCGGTGGACCTTCGCCGTCGGGCTGTCCTGGCCGTGTGGGATGACGACATGGCGCTTGAACAGTTCCTTCGCTCGTCTTCCGTCGCGAGGGCGTGGCGTGAGGCGGAAGAGTCGTGGCATGTGCGACTTCGACTTATCAGCGGTGGCGGAAGGTGGCGCGGTCAGGAGATCCTGCGCAACATGACGGTCGCCACCAATGTCCCCGGACCCATCGTCACCCTCACCCGTGCGAACGTTCGGCCGAAACACTGGCGACGGTTTGCCAGCGCATCCCGAGCAACCAACATCGACGTGTCGGCGGCGGCTGGCCTTCTTCGGGTCGTCGGCGTGGGCGAGGCACCCGTTGGAAGGCAGGCCACCGTGTCGGTGTGGCAGGACGAAGGCGCACTCCAAACTTTCGCCTATCGCACGGCCGGTCACATTGAAGTCATGCGACGTACCCGAGAGGAAGGTTGGTATTCCGAGGAGTTGTTCGCCCGCTTCCAGCCCTACGCGTCGACCGGCTCATGGGATGGCGAAGATCCCTTGGCCGCCCGCTGAAGTAGGGCCTTCGGAACGATCGGCAGCAGCATGCCGTAGGGCTCGCCGTTGAACCGGTGGTGCAACTCGTGGCGCTCGGCCAACACATCGAGCAGTGCATTCGGCTTGCGGAATAACGGTAAGCGCCCGTGGATATAGACGTCGTGGACGAGGGCGTAGGTGACGCCGTACAACGTCACGCCGATGCACACCGGGATGACGGCCGAGAAACCGGCAACGTTGAATCCGATCGCCAGCGCAATGCACACGCCGCCACCAAATATCACGGGATAGAGGTCGTTCGCCTCCCACCCGGTGGAGTTGCGCCGGTGATGGCTGCGATGCAGGAATGCGCCGAATCCGTGCATGACGTAGCGATGCGTGAGGTACGTGATGGGCTCCATGACCACGAAAGCGAGAACAACAATCACCAGCAGCACGCTTGTGAGGCTATACGCTCTTTCCAGGTGGAGGATTGGTCGCCGCGCGTCGGCCAAGAGTCGCGAAAGGACATCGGTTGTTCCGCTCGAAACCAGCCTCACCTCCAGCCTCACCGACGCCCCCGGCTCCGGCTGCCAAGTCGCGTCATTGGGGGCTCTGGCTGGTGGCCGCGGTTGTCGGGCTGTCGATTGCGTCAGCGGGTTGCAAAGACCGCCGGCTGCTTGACGGCACCGGCTCAACTTCGACCGCCAAGAAGTCATCCTCCACCACGGCAAAGCCGAACGGAACCACCGCAAAGCCCGGTGCGAGTACAGCGCCCGCCTCCACTTCGCCGCCCACGGTGCCCCCGACGACGGTGCCGATGGCCGAGTACGTCATAGCGTCTGGCGACACCATGTCGGGCATCGCCAAGAAGTTCGGCGTCACCATGTCGGCTCTCCTGTTGGCCAACAACGTCACCGACCCGAATCTGGTGCGTGTCGGTCAGAAGATCAAAGTCCCCATCGCCCCCGGTGCTGCCACCACGCTTCCTCCCGTCGGCGTTACCGGCACTTTCCCGCAGGCCGTCACCGTCGCACCCGTCACGCAAGCCCCTCCGCCAACAACCCCCACCACGATCGACGATGGCTCATCCCCGCAAACCAGCATCGTTACCATCACCGTCATCGTCACCATCCCTCGTACGACAGTGAAGCCCTAGTCAGCCGAACTGGTTGATGACGCGTCCGCGGACGCGTCATCGCTTGCCTCGGTGGCCGCGGCGCGCATCGGGGCGGACTTCGCCGGTCGAGTTGTTTGTCCTGTTCCGCTTCTTTGCGACTTTTCATCTCGCCGCGGGTCGGCCCGTAGGTCCTGACCGCCCTTGCCGGTCATGGCTCAGCGGTCTACTCGGTCTGCTTGGGATGACCAGTGGACGCGGCGATGATCCACACCGTTTTCCCGTCATCGTCAGGGGCGTACCAAACCCTCCCGGCTCCGGTGATTTCGAACTGCCAGTGCGTGAGCGATTTGCCCTTGACCTGTACCGTCGCGATTTGACCTTTGAGGCGGCCCTGGCGTTCGGGATTCTGGACGCTCCGTGGGTCGAGCGTCAGCCGGTCATACAGATTGGCGAGCGGCCCGGGAGCATGGCGGCTGAGATCGTCCCATCCCGACGCCGCTTCACTTGTGGCCAACATGATTCGCCATTCATCGGTCTTTGGCGGTCGAGGTGCGGGCTGTCCGCGCTTGCTCATGCAGGGCGTGCGGCTGGCCGCTCGAGTGTGTCGGCAACCGTGATGGGTCGTGCCCCTTCCGCCCAGGCGCGCGCGGTTCGTCGCCAGTCGTTGAGCGCCCCGACGAGCGGACCCCAGGTGTTCAGTGACTCGCACATCTCACCAACGTCGCCAACCTCGCGAGCGAGCTCAACCTGATCTTCGGCTGGCAACGCCCGCGTCCACGGCCATGCCGCGTTCAACACTCGGCGTACCTGAGCGGGTTCGTCAAGTTCGACCAGAGCCGTCAGTACCCGGCACAGATCGCGAGTGGTATCGAGGATCGGGTGGGCTTCGGCAGGACCGAGCCGCAACGTTTGTGCCCCACGCGTCACATTGACCTCGCCATGTTCGTCCAGCGCGTTGCCAACCTCACCCGATCGTCGCGCAAGGTCGGACCACTGAAAGCTCTGCGCCAACGCCGACGATGTCATGTAGCGACGATACCCCGGCCGATCTGAGTTACGCTTACCCGATAGTGAATATGTACTGAGAATATTCGGCATTGTGTTAGTCGAGTTGCAGGTTGAGATCCGCGACCCGGCGAGGCGTGCGGGCGGAGGCGTAACCGATGAGCCAAGCGAGCAGCGGAACGATGATGAGCAGGATGCCAACCGTGATCCACGGAAACACGACCGGATTGCGGGCGTAGCGAGCACGGCCCACGACGAGCGACGGTAGGAAGCCGATTGGTATCGCCAGCACCACGCCCAAGCCGGAGAGCAGCGTTCCCTCCCATGCCCGCACCTTTCGGCGCACAGATGGTGCCGCACCAAGCGCAACGAGCGTGGCATCGTCACCGCGAGTGTCGACTGCGGCAAGACCCAGCGCCAGCGCAGTTACCAAGAGTGCGAGGAACAGCGCGGCACCGCCCACAATGAGCTCCGTGAGCGACTGTGAGAACGGCTCGTAGAACTCGAACCCCAACTGGGGTCCCGAACCGTACTGGTATACCTTGCCCGACCCAGCAGCGGCATCTTCGGCCTCACCGACGAGGTCACTTCGCAGGTTTTGCAGCGACTTTTTTTGGGCACCGCTGACGGGCCGAGGCGTGATGATGACAGTTGTCGGGAGAGCAGGGGCAAAGCCGAGGTTCGCAGCCCGATCGGCCGACATGATGATCACAGCGCTACGGGTTTCTTTGCACTGGCCTGGTTGGTTGCTGTTGCAACCGATGAAATGTTCACCGAGGTCGACGTCTCCCCACCTGACGCTGTCGATCTGCCGTCTTTCCACCGTTGATGTCGTGGCGGACTGGCCGTTTCCGTCGGCGGTGATAGTGCTGAGCTCGACCTCGAGAGGATTCGAGAGGTTGCCCTCTCCGCCGGCGACAAGAAGGCTGCCGGACTGGACCTTGCTGATGACGTTCTCGGGCACACCTACAGCCCGCAATGTCTCGGATGAAGCGACGATGCTGTTGAGTCCGAATCCGTACCCAATCGGGGTGTTCGTGGCGATCGCCAGCGATCGCAGCGCTTGGTTTGGCCCCAACGTTCTGGAGGCCCGACTGATGTTTTGGAATTGGACTGTCTTGGTATTCGGCACAAGCGACTGCACTCGTGACACCGTCTGCTGCAGCGATTCAGCTGTCGGTGTTGATCGCTCGTTTGGCAGCCCGTAGATCGTAGAGCCGAGGCCGGTCACTTCGATCTGATTGTTGGCGAAGCGAGGGAGGTAGCGCTGCCGGTTTCCTTCCGACGTCGATAGCGAAATGGCGGAGAACGCAATGGCTGCTGCTGCGGCCGCCATGATGGCTCCGACGAGCGGTCCGCTGCGGGCTCGGTGCCGCGCAGTCCGACGGGCTGCTAGCCGCAGCGCGCCGGAAAGGCGCCCGGCGAGAGGGTCGAGGCGACCGACGAGATATGGCGCACAAAGCACACCGCCGAAGATTACAAGCACTGATCCAAGTGACAACCAAATCCACGGGTCGGGCGATGTGCCTCCGCCACCTTGAGTCTGCCGGTAGCTGATGCCGACAGCGAGAATGAACAGGCCTAGGCCAACGATCAGGGCGCCGATGACTGGAAACCTAGCCGTGATCGCCGGGAGCGGCCGCCGGCCGGCGAGCGCCGAAAGCGTTGGCACGCGGCGAGCCTGGCGTGCCGCCAGACCCGCCGCGGTGGTGCCGGCCAGCACGGCAACGAATCCGCCGAGCAGCCAGTCGAGAGGTTGCACAACGAGGCCGGGGATGATCGCTCCGTGCCACGTGTTCCAGTAGCTCGCAGTAGCCGTCACGAGCAACACGCCAAGGGCGACTCCGACTACCGAACCGATCAGCGCTGCCGCCGTTCCCTGCAACGTGATGACCCGACCGACCTGGCGCGGGTCACCGCCATTGGCGGCGACGAGACCGAGTTGTCGCAGCTGTCGGCGGGCACCGACTGCAAACACTGCGGCAACGATGATGCCGAGCAGGAACAGCAGGACGGTGAATCCGACGTTCATGATCGTGAGTGGGCTCGTCGATTGCTGCTGATATCGGGTGAGACGAGCGACTCCATTCTCCAGGCTCACTTGGTCGTAGTACGGATTGCTTGACCGCCACGCCGTCTGAGCGAGCAAAAATCTCGCTACGTCCACTTGAGTGGCGGCTGGGCCGAGATCGACGAAGGACTCGTCTTGTGCCTTCGGAAGGGCGTTGAACACTTCGGCCGGGGAGAGCGCCAGCTCGATCGCTCGAAGCTGATCGCGACGTTCGAACACACCCGAGACCTTCACCATCATCTTCGGAACTCGCAGGTTGATGGTGTCGCCAACGCGTAGCTTGGCAACCCTGAGAAAGCCCTTGGTGACTGCCACTTCCCCCGGCGCTTTCGGCCATGCGCCCGATCGCAGCAGGAAGTTGTGGGCGAGCAGCGGGTTCTCCCAGTCGCTCTGACTTACCGATACGCCGAGCTCGGCTTGAGGCGAAAGGAACTTTCCCGAGTACCAGGCCTTGACTGCGACTGATGTCGCGCCGGCCGGAAGAATCGGCGCCAATGATGCTGGGGCGGTCGGATCAAACCTCTGTTCCCGAAGCGCAAGTCCGGGCCCCGGGGAAAGCCTGGCGTCAACGGTCGGACCCAAGTACAGCTCGTTCGCACGAGCGCCCTGCACCGTGTCGGTTCGAATCCAGATGGACAGGGCTGTCAGCATCATCATTGGTACTGCCACCATGGTCACCACCACCGCAGTGCGTCCCTTGCGGCGAACCACCTCGCGCCAGGCGAGGCGGGCGAGGGGGCGCCATCCCATGAGGCCG
>JAYTKG010000611.1:0-1700 GCA_043730435.1 Acidimicrobiia bacterium
GTCAGTGTTGACCACAAGAGGTCGGTGCGACGCTCCATGCGAGACAGTTCGGACTGTGACATGCCGAGCGCGTCGGCGACCGTCTGCTGCGAGAGCTCCATGGCTTGGCGAAGCTGTTTCAGCGTCGCTTGATGTTCCGCGATGTCCGCTTTGGCGCGAGCAAACGCCGGCGACTTCGCGGCGGATCGCTTGTGACGCGCCAGCGCGCCTTCGGCGTCAAGCCAGTCCTTTTCGGTGAGGTCATTGCGGGGGGTGTCTTGGGGGAGTCGTCTCGTTGTCACGGGTGCTCGCTTGCTTGATGGTGTTGCGGTCATCGTCTTCGTGCAAGGCGACGGCGAGGATCGTGCTGTTCCGGTCGCGGCAGAAGGCGTAGAGCGAAACTTTCGAGTTCGGTAGGCCATCGATGGAAGTCAGGGAAGAGCCGGACCTCCACGACAGACACCGTACAGCATAGACACTCAACTGTCTATCGACAAACGAAAATGAGTCGACCTGAAAGCCGCATCACATCGATGCTTGCGCGGGACCAGGTTGGAACCCCGGGTCCTAGATGAGCCGGCAGGGACCGCATGGCCTGAACGCTGCAAGCGTTGCATTCGCCGGATGTCGAGCGCTCGAAAGCGCTTCGAACCCGGTTCGGGGCTGATGGCCGTGGCACTGGACGTAACCCAACGGCCGAACTACGTTCGCAATCTCGCTCGTGGACCGACCCGGGTGAGTCAACAGAGGAACTCTTCGATGAGCCACACCGTCATTCTCGACCTGACCTTTAACGCGGGCACCGGTGAGTCGGTGATTCCGATGATTATCGCCAGTCTCGCCGACACCCGGGCTCGAAAAGGTGCCGAGTTGATCGAGGCGTACGTCGATGCCGACAACCCCGATCACCTCGTGATCTGGGAAAAGTGGACGACACGCGCCGATCAGGAGTCGTACTTGGCCTGGCGTATCGAAACCGGCATGCCAGAGATGCTCGCTCCACTCCTGGCCGAGCCGCTGCGAATCATCCATCTCTCGCCCGCAGAGTAGGCGATACCTCGCGAAGGGTCACTCCTCAGTAGATCCATCCATTGTCTGGGCGTCGGGGAAGCGCAGTGCTCGGAGTTCGTCGAACATCTCCGTCTTTCGCCAAATGGCCGTCGCGACAGCCACTTTGCCATCCAGTATCCTTGCTCGGCCAATAGATCACCTCCTCCAGAGACCGCCACGCAATCCGAAGAACTTGTGCTGGTGGTCGCTGGCCGTACGGATGGTCGTCTCGATGAGTCTGATCGTTGGAAGATGTTCCGGTTGCGCCGAGGAACTCGAGAGTTTGTGCGCCTATCTGGGGATCATGAAGAAATATGTCCTTCCTCAAGCTTGCCGATTTCGACCATGCATGCGATGCTGTACCAACGCGAGCGGGTCTTGGCGTAGCGCCGTAAGCGGCGGGTACGCACGGTCACGTTCGATCTGAGCGATCGGCAGCAACGCCCAGGTCGGTGTGATCTCACCGTTTCGCAGCGCTGAACCGCCGTGGGCGATGGCGTTCTGGTGAGGACGTCGAGCGACGACCGCTCGCGTCGCCTGTCGACCCGGTATCCGGGAAGCACTTCCACCGGCGGCACGTCAGTAGCGAACACCGCCACCACGTCGGGCTCGAGCGCGAGTTCCTCAGCCGGCGCCAAGCGGCTCACCTCCTACGGGGACAGCAAGCGCGC
>JAYTKG010000612.1:0-4976 GCA_043730435.1 Acidimicrobiia bacterium
CACCCAACAACACATCCGCACCTTGACCGCGGCTCGACTCGCGGCCGATGTGCTCGGCGTGCCGACCCTCATCGTGGCCAGAACCGATTCACTCGGCGCCTCACTCATCACATCCGACGTCGACGAACGCGATCGTCCCTTCCTCAACGGCGAGCGCACACCGGAGGGTTACTTCGGGACGAACGCAACGATTGAGACGGCGATTGCTCGGGGGTTGGCGTACGCGCCGTACGCCGATCTGATCTGGTGTGAAACATCGCTGCCGGATCTGGAGGAGGCTCGCCGGTTTGCCGAGGCCATCCACGCGCAGTTCCCGGGCAAGCTCTTGGCCTACAACTGTTCGCCGTCGTTCAACTGGAAGCGTCACCTTGATGACGAGACGATCGCCAGTTTCCAAAAGCAGCTCGGTGCCATGGGATATCGCTTTCAGTTCATCACCCTGGCCGGTTTCCATGCCCTCAATGCGGCGATGTTCGATCTTGCTCACGGCTATGCGACACGCGGCATGTCGGCCTACGTCGAGTTGCAGGAATCGGAGTTTGCGATGGAGTCGCGGGGGTACAGTGCCACCCGGCATCAGCGTGAAGTGGGCGCCGGTTTCTTTGACGATGTGGCCACCGTGATTTCCGGTGGACTGGCATCGACCCTGGCGTTGAAGGGCTCAACGGAGGAGGAGCAATTTGCGCACTGAACAGACTCTTGTGCGGGGGGACAACATGGTGATTCGTGAGGGGCTCGACATCGATGCTGCGTTGGTCGACTTTGTTGAGCAGGAAGTGTTGCCCGGCCTGTCCGTGACGGCGTCGGCGTTTTGGGCCGGTCTCGCCGAACTGGTGCAGTCGATGACGCCGCTGAACCGAGCGCTGCTTGCGCACCGTGACGTGCTTCAGACGCAAATTGATGGGTGGCATCGGGCGCACCGCGGTCTTCCGCACGATGCCGCTGCCTACAAACGCTTCCTCATCGACATCGGCTACCTCTTGCCCGACGGTGACCCGTTCACCATCGACACGCCGAACGTCGATGCCGAGATTGCCACCATCGCCGGGCCGCAGCTTGTTGTGCCGGTCACCAACGCTCGCTTCGCGCTGAACGCGGCGAATGCTCGATGGGGCTCACTGTTTGATGCGCTCTACGGCACCGACGCACTTGGTTCATTGCCTGGTCCCGGCCCCTACAACGCGGATCGGGGCGCTCAGGTGGTGCGGTGGGCGAAGCGTTTCCTCAACGACAATGTGGCGCTCGATGGTGTGTCCCATTGCGCCATAGACGGCTATCGCATCGTGAACGATGAGCTCGTCGGCTTGATCGCCGACCGCACGTACCCACTGTTGCGGCCCGACGCGTTTGTCGGCTTTCAGGGAACGGAAGCCAATCCGAGCAGCGTGCTGCTCGTCCACCACGGCCTGCACATCGAACTGGTTCTCGATCGCGCCCACACCATCGGATCGACCGATCGCGCCGGGCTGGCCGACGTGCGACTGGAGTCTGCGGTTACGACCATCATGGACTTCGAAGACTCCGTGTCGACGGTCGACGCAGCCGACAAGATCGCCGCGTACCGCAATTGGCTCGGGCTTATGAAAGGCACGCTGGCCGAGCCTGTCCGTAAGAACGGCGAGATGTTCACTCGTCGCCTCGAACCGAACCGAACGTTTCGCTCCCCCGGTGGCAACTCGTTCGAGCAGTCGGCCCGGGCGCTCCTGCTAGCCCGCAATGTGGGCATCCACATGCTGACGCCCGCTCTGCGAGATAGCTCGGGTGACGACGTGTTTGAGGGATTGCTCGACGCCATGATGACCATCACCGTTGCGCTCCACGATCGCTTGCGCCCCGCAGCAGACCGCAACTCGCGCCAGCAGTCGATTTACATCGTGAAGCCCAAGTTGCATGGCCCCGACGAAGTGGCTTTCGCGGTGGCCACGTTCGCGAAGGTGGAGGCTTTGCTCGGCTTGCCGGAGAACACGGTGAAGATCGGCATCATGGATGAGGAACGCAGAACCACCGTGAATCTGCAGGAGTGCATTCGGCAGGCTCGCTCACGAGTGGCGTTCATCAACACCGGCTTTCTCGATCGCACCGGCGACGAAATCCACACGTCCATGGAAGCCGGCCCGATGGTGCCCAAGGCACAGATGAAACCGCAACCGTGGATCGGGGCTTACGAGAACCGCAACGTCGATGTCGGCCTGACCTGCGGCTTTTCTGGCCGCGCCCAAATCGGCAAGGGAATGTGGGCCGCCCCCGACCTCATGGGTGACATGCTGCAACAGAAGGCAGCCCACCCCCTGGCCGGCGCGAACTGCGCGTGGGTGCCCTCACCAACGGCAGCCACCCTGCACGCCATCCACTACCACCAGGTGGCTGTCTTTGATCGCCAGGCCACCCTTCGCGCTCGCACTCATGCGTCGGTCGACGACATTCTCAAGATCCCGGTCGCGACGCAGGCCTCATGGTCTCCCGAAGAGCGCCAGCGCGAACTCGACAACAACCTGCAAGGCATTCTGGGGTACGTGGTGCGTTGGGTCGATCAGGGCGTGGGTTGCTCGAAAGTGCCCGATATCAACAACGTCGCGCTGATGGAAGATCGCGCGACGTGTCGTATCTCATCGCAGCACGTAGCCAACTGGCTTCGCCACGGCGTGATTTCGGAGCAGGACGTGCGCGAGTCGCTTCGCCGCATGGCCGTCGTTGTCGACGGTCAAAACGCAGGTGACCCGCTGTATCTCCCCATGGCTCCGGGCCTCGGTGGCCCGGCATTCTTGGCCGCGAGCGAACTCGTCTTTGGTGGCTGCCAGCAGCCAAGCGGCTACACCGAACCCATCCTCCATCGCCGTCGCCAAGAAGCCAAACAACACTGAAAGGGCGAGATAGCCTCTCACTCATGGCTTTCCGATGGGACCGTCCGGCCCTGATGATCTTTCACCCGGAACTCTCGTTGTTTCTTTCGTGGAACGATGAAACCGGACACATCATGTACATGAACTCCGACAAGTTGGAGTGGGCGTGGTCTCCCATTGAGTTCGTCGGCACAACGGTAACGGGAACGGCCACCGATGCTGCCACGGCCGGGTCCATGTTGGTCATGCTGATGGCCCGCATCGAGGCCGGTGAAGTCGTCGTTCTCGACCGGAGCGACGCTGCGCCGGAGCGGGAGATTCGTCGTTGGGTTGGCCCGGAATGGTCGGATCCGTTGGAGAAGGAGCGGGCCGAAGGCACTACAGCCTACGAGGCGTGGCGCCAGCGGTGCCTTGCTCTAGGCAGTCTCAGCCAGGTTGAGGTGCTCGATCTCGTGACCTCACTCAGTAGCGCAAGCGCAGAGGCGGTACTGAACGCCTGCGTCGCTACATCAGCTAGCGCTATCCACATCACGTGCTCATCCTCGATGCCAAACGCGGAGACATTGGTTCCACGGCCGAGCACTACGCGACGGAAGCGTTCGTTCGCTACGGGCGGACGCGGTCACGATGAACCCGTATCTCGGCGGCGATTCGGTCGAGCCGTTTTTGCGCCATGAAGGCAAAGGAGTGATCTTGTTGTGCCGCACCAGCAACCCCGGTGGCGACGATGTGCAATACACCCACATCGCTCGACGCATCGCCGAGGACTGGAGCCGTATGGGCGAGTGCGGCCTCGTTGTAGGTGCGACGTATCCGGCCGAGGTGGGCGTGGTGCGGTCAATCGTTGGCGATCTGCGACTGCTCGTGCCCGGTATTGGTGCCCAGGGCGGTGACGTGGAAGCGACCGTTCGCCTGGGTCTGACCGTTAGCCCAATCTCAACCGGAGCGAGAGGTGCGCCGATACTCTTCCTCATCCCGCGCGCGGCCTGAGCGAAGCACCGTTACGAAAACGCCAGCCACCGCAGCTGTCTTCGGAGGGTCATGGGCGGTAGTGCTTTACTAATCTCCAGGCGATGACAAGCTCCATGAACGTCGCGACCACGATTCCCGCGATCGGTATGTGTTTTGACCGGCAGTATCCAGCAGCTGCAGTGCGCGAGTTCGCCGAGCGGCTCGAGCACGATGGTCTCGACGAACTCTGGATCATCGAAGACTGCTTCTACACCGCAGGCATTTCCTTGGCTGCGACGGCGTTGGCGCGAACCGAGCGATTGCGTGTTGGTCTCGGTATCTTGCCCGCCGTTGCTCGAACTGCGGCAGTCACCGCAATGGAGTTGGCCACACTGGCCGAGTTGGCTCCAGGGCGTTTGCTTGCTGGCATTGGTCATGGTGTGCAGGCGTGGATGGAGCAGATGGGCGTGCGCACCAAGACTCCGGTAAACACGCTGGAAGAGGTGATCGTGAACGTCAAGCGTCTCCTCAAAGGCGAGGAGGTGACGTTCGCCGGCAAGCACGTAAAGCTCGATCGCGTAAAGCTCGACGCCTCACCGGCGCACATACCGCCGGTGCTGTCGGGTGTGCGCGGCCCCAAGTCGCTGGCGATGTCGGGGCTGGTTGCCGATGGTCTCGTGCTCGCCGAATGCACCAGCCCTGCTGCGGTGAGGGAGGCACGCGAGCAGGCAGGTCGAACCGAATCAAGTTTCCACGTCGCCGTGTTTGCACCGCTGTGCGTGATGCCAAATCGTAAGGACGCGTACCAAATCATGGCTCCGATGCTGGCGGGTCTCATCGATCAACAAGTCCCGGCGCTGCGAGCTACCGAGTTTTACGAAGAGATGGCCTCGCGTTACAAGGCAGACGGAACCGACGGCTTGGTGACGATGCCGGCCGAGTGGTGGACCGAGCTTGGTCCGATCGGCACGATGGATGACGCGATTGCTCACGTACAGGCGGTTGGCGAAGCCGGCGCGCAAAGTGTGGCGTTGTTCCCTGGCCCAGAGCTCGACGTTGGCCGTCAGCAACTTGCAACCGTCGCCGAGATCAAACGAGCCCTGACGTAATCGCTCGGTAGATTCGAGCATTCAGATGTTGAACAGAGGAGAGAGATGACCAGTGTTTGGTTGGTCGATGCCTTCA
>JAYTKG010000613.1:0-3685 GCA_043730435.1 Acidimicrobiia bacterium
ATGAGTGATGCTGATGTGAAGCTCGACATCGGTCGCGAGATCACCCGTGGTCTTGGCGCCGGGAGCGATCCAGAAGTTGGTCGCGCCGCTGCCGATGCACACCGCGAAGAGATCGAAGAGATCATCAAGGGTGCCGACATGGTGTTCATTACCGCAGGCAAAGGCGGCGGCACCGGAACCGGCGCAGCGCCGGTCATCGCCGAAATCGCGAAGAACATGGGTGCGCTCACCATCGGCGTCGTCACCCGTCCGTTCAGCTTTGAGGGCAAGCGCCGCGCAGTACAGGCCGAGCAGGGCATCAGTCGGCTGAAGGAAAAAGTCGACACTCTCATCGTCATCCCCAACGATCGCTTGCTCACGGTGTCGAACGAAAAGACTTCGGTGCTCAACGCATTCAAGATGGCCGACGAAGTGCTGCTGCAAGGCGTGTCCGGCATTACCACCCTCATCACCACACCCGGCCTGATCAACACCGACTTCGCCGACGTAAAGATGATCATGTCCAACGCCGGCTCTGCGCTCATGGGTATCGGTCAGGCCAGCGGTGAGAACCGAGCCGTCATCGCGGCCAAGTCGGCCATCTCCAGCCCATTGCTAGAGGCCGCTATCGACGGCGCCCGCGGTATCCTGCTCACCATCACTGGGCCGTCGGCCCTTGGCTTGTTCGAAGTAAACGCTGCGGCCGAGATCATCGCCGCGGTGGCGCACCAAGACGCCAACATCATCTTCGGTACGGTCATCGATGACGAGATGGGCGATGAGGTCAAGGTCACGGTTATCGCAGCGGGTTTCGATCGATGGGACGGTGCTGGTCGTAATCCGGCCGAGCGTCCGCTCCGCCCGGTTGATGATGCGCCGGGCGCCACGCCATTGCGCGACATCTTCGGTGGCTCACGTATTGCCGACCCCATCGAGGATGACGGTGACGACGATTTCGATGTGCCTTCCTTCCTGAAGTAGACCGCTGTTTCGTGACGCTTGATCCACAACTGGTTACTGACCGACTCGCCGCCGTGCGGGCGCGTCTCAACGCCGTCGGCGGCCATAGCGTGAAGATCCTGGCGGTCACCAAGGGCTTCGGGCCCGAGGCTCTCGTTATCGCGGGTCATCTCGGGTTGCACGATGTTGGCGAGAACTATGCCCAAGAACTCATCGCCAAGCTGCATCCCGTCAGGCCGACTGGGTTGCGGGTGCATTTCGTCGGCCGTTTGCAAACCAACAAGGTGGCCTCGTTGGCTGCCGTGGTCGACGTATGGCAAAGCATCGACCGCACCGCTCTCGTGGACTCACTGGCCAAGCGGGTCCCTGGGGCTCGGGCCTTTGTGCAGGTCAACGTGAGTGAGGAACCGCAAAAGGGCGGCTGCCCAATGGATCAAGCCGAAGCGTTGGTGGCCTACAGCCGCGCCGCAGGGCTCGACGTCGTTGGTCTGATGACGGTGGGCAAGGCCGGGGAACCAGCCGACATTGCCGCCGGATTTCGCTGGCTTCGCGCCACCGCCGACCGCATGGATCTGGCCGAATGTTCCATGGGAATGTCCGGCGATCTTGAGATTGCGGTGCGTGAGGGTGCCACCATGGTCCGCGTCGGAAGCGCCCTTTTTGGCGACCGTCCCGGAATTCACGCCCGCAACAACTAACGTAGAAGAAAAGGGAGGGTTTGCATGTCCGCGTTTAAGAAAGCCATGAGCTACCTCGGGTTAGGCCCGGAAGATGCTTACGACGACTACGACGCACCGTACGAGCCTGAGCGGCCAATCGGTCGCGTTCCCCGCCCGCAGCACGCTGCCGACCCAATGGACAGCGGCGCCGTCCGTACCATGGTCACACGCACTGCATCAGGCCGTCCCGAGCGAGAGCGGGAAGTAAGCCCCCGATCCACTGTCGATTTCGACAATCCTCCGGCACGACGGGCCCAGGGCTCTGCGGTGCGCCCCGTTCCGGCCACGGCCAACCTGCGGCCCCAGACCATTCGCCCGGGCAGCTTCAACCAGGCCCAGGAAATTGCCGACCGTTACAAAGACGGACAGCCCGTCATCATGAATCTCGAAGGAGTTGAGCGCGACACCTCCCGTCGCCTCATCGACTTCGCCAGTGGGCTTTGCTACGGCCTCGGTGGGGCCATGGAAAAGGTCGGCAGCGGCGTGTATCTGCTGACCCCGGTGAACGCTTCGGTGTCCGCTGAAGAACGCCGCATCATGGCCGAGTCCGACGAATAAGCGCGGTTGGTGTTCGGGTGCGTTCTAACATGGGCTGATGGAGCTGAGTTCGCAAGCGATAAATGGCATCGAGTTCGACCAGGTGCGCAAGGGGTATGACCCCGAACAGGTGAAGTCTTTCCTCTCGCGGGTCGGCGCCGCTGTCGATGAGATGCGTTCGCACCTCGTTGCTTCCGACGCTCGTGCTCGTGCCGCCATGGCCCGCGTGCAGGAGTTGTCGGCTCGTGAACCAGCGGCAGTGGGCAGCGCCGACACAGATGTCATCTCCAAGACGTTGCTCATGGCACAACGCACCGCTGACGCGGCGGTGGCCGATGCGCAGAAGTCGGCCGATGCCACGTTGGCCGACGCCGACACGCGGTCCAAGACGATGATCGCCGAGTCGGAAGCCCGCTCGACCGAAATGGTCCGCCAGGCCGAGTTGATGGCCACGTCGCACATGGAGAGCGAGCTGCGCACCCTGAAGGAGCGCAAGGCGTCTTTGTCCACCGAAGTTGACGGATTGAACGAGCGCATCGTGGCCGAGCGAGAACGGGTTGCCGCCGTCATCGAGTCGCTCCAGCGTCTGCTTCGCTCGCCCGAGGGTCTCGGCACGCTTTCGTACCGACCGGCAGCCCCAGCGCCAGCCGCGCCAGCACCAGCAGCGTTCCTGGGCGACCAGCACGACGCTGGCGCCAACGATGACCACCATGAAGATTCGTTTGCCAGCCCACAACAACGACTGAGCAGCTCGGCCGAAGTCGATGAGGCCGCCGACGGTCATCCCACCGGTGAAGTGCCACTCACCGATCCGTGGCGGGCCGTCTAACCGAGCCTTCCCGCCCCCGGCTGCGATTCGGGAGGCGTCCACGAGAGACCGCCGGTTACCATGCAGTGACCGCAGGCGACGTGCTCGCGCGCCAGGAGACCTTCGATGACCGAACCCACTGCGTACCCCCCCGTTGATGCCCAGGCGGCGTTCCCGAGCATCGAGCGTCGGGTGCTTGACCGCTGGGCCACCGAGGGCACCTTCGTGGCCTCGGTCGAGCAGCGACCGGCTGGCACCAAGGGTGACAACGAGTACGTTTTCTACGATGGCCCCCCGTTCGCCAACGGCTTACCTCACTACGGTCATCTGCTCACGGGCTATGTAAAAGACGTCGTGCCGCGTTACCAGACCATGCGAGGCAAGCGAGTTGAGCGGGTCTTCGGTTGGGACTGTCACGGCCTACCTGCCGAGGTAGAGGCCGAAAAGCAGCTCGGCCTTCAACATCGTTCCGAGATCATCGACATGGGCGTATACGCGTTCAACGCGGCATGCCGCGAAAGCGTGCTGCGCTACACCGACGAATGGGAGCGCTACGTCACTCGTCAGGCCCGTTGGGTCGATTTCGAACGCGGCTATAAGACCCTCGATCTGCCCTACATGGAGTCGGTCATGTGGGCGTTCAAGACACTCTTCGACAAGGGCCTCATCTACGAGGGCTACC
>JAYTKG010000614.1:0-4977 GCA_043730435.1 Acidimicrobiia bacterium
GCCCACAAGGCCGCGGTAGCGCTCGGCGCGCCAACATACTGTGACCCGTGCACGGGCTATGACGTCTTCACCGAGGTGGCGCTACGTGAACGCGGCTCGTGCTGCGGAAATCGCTGTCGTCACTGCCCGTACGACCACGCAGCCAATAACCCCTAATCTGCACGCCATGAGGATTGACAACCTGCGTATTGAGAAGGGCCGTTCTCTCCGGCTCTCAAGGATTTCGACCGACGCCACCCTTGGGCTGGCCGACAAGGCGACCGCCTTGGCCGAGTTGGCCAAGATTCAGCCCGAGATCACCGAACTGCAAACCCGTCTTCATGCCGAAGGCAAGCGTGGCGTGCTTTTGGTCATCCAGGCCATGGATGCGGGTGGTAAGGATGGTGCCGTTCGCGGCCTCCATGGCGCGTTAAACCCAACCGGGGTGCGGGTCGTGTCGTTCAAGGTTCCTGCCGGCCGCGAGGCCGAACAGGACTACCTCTGGCGGGTGCACAGCGAATGTCCGCGCAAGGGTGAGATCGTGCTGTTCAACCGCAGCCACTACGAAGATGTGTTGGTGGTGCGGGTGCGAGAACTTGTCGCTGCGCAACGGTGGAAGAAGCGGTACCAACACATCGCCGACTTCGAACAGATGCTGGCCGACGAGGGCACCGAGATCATCAAGCTCTTCCTGCATATCTCGAAAGACGAGCAGCGTGTCCGCCAGCAGGAGCGCATTGATATCCCGAACAAGAACTGGAAGTTTCGTGTTGGCGACCTTGAGGACCGGGCACGCTGGGACAACTACATGGCTGCCTACCAAGACGCGATCAGCAAAACGTCTACTCCGGATGCGCCGTGGTATGTCGTGCCAGCCGATCGCAAATGGGTGAGGGATGTTGCAGTTGCAACTATTTTGCTCCAACACCTCAGGAAGATCAACCCGCAGTATCCACCGAACCCCGATGTGGTGCCTGGTATGAAGGTGGACTGATGGAACATCAACGTATCTCGTCGGGCTCCCCCTGGGAGCTGATCATCGGTTACAGCCGAGCCGTTCGCGTGGGTAGCCAGGTCTGGGTTTCGGGCACGGCACCCCAGTGGCCCGACGGCACCATTGACCCTGACCCTGCCCACCAGGCCCGTCAGTGCTTTGCCACCATTAGCCACGCCTTGATTGAGGCGGGGGGATCACTGAAGGACGTGGTCCGGACCCGAATTTTTCTGACCAATGCAGCCGACTTTGATGCCATCAGTACTGTCCACGGTGAGCTGTTCTCCGAAACTCGCCCAGCCAACACCACCGTCGTTGTTGCAGCACTCCTCAATCCTCAGTGGAAGGTCGAGATCGAGGTGGACGCAGTCATCGCCAGCCGTGATCGCGTCGGCGGCTGATCGAATCCAGTTGCGGTGGGCCTCCCGGCTAATGTCGGAGCCGTGTCGGAACCCCGCGAAATTCTCGATTGGACCACCTTCGGCGAGGCATCTCGCTCGCTCGCCCAGAGCATTGCCGACGATGGATTTGAGCCCGACATGATCTTGGCGATTGCGCGAGGGGGCCTGCTGGTGGCCGGAGCGCTTGGTTACGCCCTTGGTATCAAGAACCTCTACACGATGAACGTCGAGTTTTACACCGGGATCGATGAGCGCCTAGACGTGCCCATGATCCTGCCGCCGGTGCCGGACATCAGCCTGCTTGCAGACGCCAAGGTTCTGATTGCCGACGATGTCGCCGACACCGGCAACACGCTCAAGCTGATCAACAGCTTCTGCGAGGGCAAGGTCGGCGAACTGCGCACCGCGGTGCTCTACGAGAAGCCCTGGAACATCGTACCGGTGCAGTACATCTGGAAAAAGACCGACAAGTGGATCGAGTTCCCGTGGAGTTCGCAGCCACCCATCGCCGGCCACGGTGCAGCCGAAGCCTGACCGAAGCGAGTCTGACCGAGGTAGCCGCCAATTCTTCTTGGGTCCATCAGGGTGAACGTACAGTCTGAACTCACCAGCCAATCTGGCGGATGTGAACGGTGACTTGTCGTCGAAGCTCGGTAGATCGCTTCACGCGCTGAGGATGGTGTGGGCGGCGTTGCGGCCGCTGGCGCCCCACACGCCTGCGCCGGGGAATGTTGCTGCTCCGGTGAGGTAGAGGCCCTTCACGGGTGTCTGGTAGCGGGTGAGTTCGGGGTCTTTGCCGCGGATGGCGGCCAGTGGTCCACCGGCAAAGCTGGTGGCGTGGCCCCGGGGCAGGTGGAAGTCGGTCTCATAGATGTCGGGGGTCATGGTCCGCATGCGGCGCACGCTCGATGACCAGCCGGGCTGCACCATCGAGGAATACACACTGAGCCAGCGCTCGGGTTCGGTGGACGTCGGCCAACCGCCCTTCAGTTCGTAGGGCGTGTAGAGCGCCTCCAGGCTCAAGACGTGACCACCGTCGGCTCCCGCCACCTTCATGGTGGGGTCAAGTACGGAGGGTAGATTCACGATGAAGATCGGCTTGTCGGCCACCTTGCCCTTGGCGTTGTCGAGCCACGCTTGGTGCATGTCGGCCAGGGGTGGCCCGATGATGGCCGACGGGAGCGCCGGGTTAATGCCGAGGCGGTCGGCCAGGTTGTGATCGACCTGACGGTAGATCGGCAGTTCGCCGACAACCGCGTCGATCTTGCTTTCGTACCCGTCCTGTACCGGCAGCGTGCGCCACTTTTCCACCATCTCGCGAGCGCTGGCTGGAGGGTTCTTCAACCACCCGACGAACGTGGCGTGCGGGTCACACGCCGACACCACGATCGGTGCGGTGATGAGCGTGCCGTCATTGAGTTGGATGCCGCGGGTGGCTGGTCCTTCGCACAAGATGGCTTCAACCCGACTTGCCGTACGCACCGTTCCGCCCGCCTGCAGGAAACTGGCTAGTACCGCTTCGGGCACCGCACCGCTGCCACCGACGGGTCGCCCGACCGAGCCGGCGTGCTCGAGCGCGTAGGTGATGGCACCGAGGCCTGTACCCGGCGTCTCGGGAGAAAGCCCCCACACCCCGGGGCCCATGGCGATACCTGGCGCGAGTAGGGCTTCGGCTTTGAAGTAGGACCGCATGACATCGCCGACACTCATGCGTGACCACTTCATCATCGTGGCTAGTCCACGGCCTTTGTGGATGATGGCCTTCTTTACCAGGGAGCCAGGTGACGGTGTTTCGTTGGCGACATCGCGGATCAATTTCGCGATTGGCAGGGCGTCCTTCACGTACCGCTGATAGCCGGCAACTTCACCGGGGTAGGTGTAGCGCAGCGCGTCGACCGTGCGGTCGTAGTCGTGGAACAGAAACCAAGCGGGACGGTCGTCGTGGGCCATGTTGACCCACCCCGGCGTGACGTCGAGGTACTTGAGGCCATGGGCCGCCAGACCGAGCTCCTCCATGATGGGCGTCGAGCGAAACACTCGATGGTCGCAGTTGCAAATATTGACCCGAGCGTTACCCAGAGCAGTGACCGTCGCCGCGCATCCGCCGACCTCGGAGCGGGCCTCCACCAGCAGGGTTCGCCTACCGGCCCGAGCCAGATAGGCGGCGCAGATCAGCCCGTTGTGCCCGGCGCCGATAACGATGGCGTCATAGTCAGCTGCGCTCATCGACCGAGTGTGGCACAGCTCAGTGCTCGTCTGCCGGTTGGACCGAACGAGGCATGTAGCGTCTTCTCGTGCCTCAGGACAGACATCTCGAACGACTTCGTGCCCCCGACATTTCCCGGTTGATTACGGAACGATCGGTGCTGCTCATGCCGCTCGGCGCCATTGAACAGCACGGTCCACACCTGCCGTTCAACACCGACTTGGTCATCGCCCAGGCCGTCGCCGAAGGTGCAGTTGACGCGGTCGGCGACAAGCACGACGTGTGGCTGCTGCCGCCGTTGGCGTATACCAAGTCGAACGAGCACGCTTGGTCGGCGGGCACGTTTTGGATGTCGGCCGAAACCATGATGCGCGTGGTGGACGACATTGGCCGCAGTATCGCCAAGATGCCGGTCAAGAAGATCGTGTTTTTGAACGGGCATGGCGGCAACTCATCGTTGATGAACATGATGAACCGCGAGCTTCGCCTGAAGCACGGTCTGATCTCGTTCCTGACTCACCCGGGGGTTCCGCCGGATCAGGGTGGTCAGTCGCCGCCCTCGGAGCTGGGCATGGGGGTGCACGGAGGAACCGACGAGACATCAATCATGTTGCACCTTGCGCCAGAGCTGGTCGACATGAGCGTGGCCCAACGACGCGTGCCCGAGCACATCGCCGGCAATCGCTACGTTCGTTTCGGTGGCAAGGTGGCGTTCAGTTGGATGAGCAACGATTTCCACGACGACGGCTACATCGGCGACCCCACCCCAGCCACAGCAGAGTTGGGAAAGTCACTCTTCGAAGGCGCCATCCGCGGTCTTGCCGAAGCACTGGGCGAAGTCGCCTCCTTCACCTACCGGATGTAACGGGCCGGACCCCGAAGGGCCCGGCCCTTCAGCGGTCAGGTGGTTAGCCCTTCCAGCTGATGCTCTTGTCGATGAAGCTGTTGTCGGCGATGTCGGACGGCTTGAGGCCCGGCTTCACCGTGATTTTTTGCGCCGCGAAAACAGGCGTGGCCTTCTTGATGAAGTCAGCCAGTCGGGCATCTTCGGAGTCACCAAGGGTCGTGTTGGTGCCGTTGCCGATCATGCCGATTTCGAGCTGCGACTTCACTGATGCATCGGTGGCGCCCTGGTCTTCTTTCCAGAAGGTGTCGAAAGTGGTCGTGGCACTGATGATGATCTTGTCGGCTGCAGCGTGGTCCTTGATGTAGTCAATCTGTGACTGCTGGAACATCGGCACCAGAGCGGCCAGGCACTTCTTGGTGTTGGCATCCTTCAATGCATCGGCACGAACCGACAGCGACTCGGGATACAGGTTCCAGCCGGCATCGTTCACCAGACCGAAGCCGATGTCGATGGCACCGGTCTCAAGCTTGGAGTACGCGTACGGCTCGGC
>JAYTKG010000615.1:0-3066 GCA_043730435.1 Acidimicrobiia bacterium
TTCCGACGGCATGGCCAACTTCGCCGACAGCCAGATGGACGGCGTCATCGAGTCCGCCGAAGAGTGCCCCGGCGAGTGCATCTTCATCGAGCCGTGACAGGCCTTTCGTGAAAGTCTGGATTGATCAGGATCTTTGTACCGGTGACGGCATCTGTGTGGAAATCGCGCCGGCTGTTTTTGTGCTGCTTGATGACGGCTTGGCGTACGTGAAGGAAGGCCCCAAAGTGTTCGCTTCTGCGCAGGGGAACCCGCAGGGCGGCGACGGTATGGCCAACTTCACCGACGGCCAGCTCGATGTCGTCATTGAGTCCGCCGAAGAGTGCCCCGGCGAGTGCATCTTCATCGAAGTCTGAGCACACTTTTGTGATTCTGATGTCGTAGAGCAACATCAGAATCACAACGCTCATGGCCGGTAGGGTCGGGGGGTATGAATAAACAGATGAGCCCGTTGAAGCGATTGGCAACGAAGCTTGCGTCGAGTAAAGCCGGAAGTTTGTACATCATGGCGGTGAGTTCGAAGATCGACCCGCTGTTGTTGAAGAAGACCGACGGGCGCTGGAGCACGATGGTCGGTCAGCCCGTTCTATTGCTCAAACACACCGGCGCGAAGTCGGGCGCTGCTCGCGAGACGCCGTTGGTGTACGGCGTGGATGGGGACAACATCATCCTTATTGCGTCCAAGGGTGGCATGCCCAAGAACCCTGCCTGGTATCACAATCTGAAGGCCCATCCCGAGTGCGATGTCATCGCCAAGAACCGCAGCGGCCGCTACCGCGTGACCGAGGCAACCGGGGCCGAACGAGATCGCCTATGGGAACTCGCCCTCGACGTCTATCAGGGCTACGACACCTACCAGGCCCGCGCCGGCGGCCGCATCATCCCCGTCCTGGTGCTCAGCCGAGCGTGAACCGACGAGCCGCGTTCGCCGCGTCGGTCATAAGTTGGGCGGCGTTCGTTGGTGCCACGTCGACCGGGCTCCGACGGGTGAATGTGGTCGCCCAGTACGTCTCTGGGGTGGTCGTGGTGTAACCGGCGACATCCGCCAGCACATGAGCCGTAGCTGAGGTGAAGATACAGATTGTGCCGTTGGCAGCCAGCTTGACGGTGACCAGGTTGGCGATTGTTTGACCCTGGGCGTAGTTGAGATTCGATGCTGTCGGAACGTCCTGCTCGCACGGATACACCGTGACGAATCCGCCTCCCTGGGGTTGATCAACGGTGACGTTCAACGTGACCGCCTCGGCACCGGTGGCGGGAACCCCGCCCCGTCCCGCCACGCCAAGTGTTGTGACGGAACCTGCACCGAGCAACGTCTTTCCGGCGATACCGACTGCGTTGCGACTGTCGAGCACCCGAACCGGCACAAGTTCCTTGAAACCGGCAGGCAGACTGGGCTGGTACCAGGCAGCGAGGTCGGCAATCAGATGGGCCGACCCCGAGGTGTACAAGCAGACGTTGCCGTCCTGGCCAACCTTGACGGTAACGAGGTTGGCAATGGTCTGCCCCGCGGCGTAGTTCACGTTGGAGGCATTGGGCACGTTCTCACCGCATGGGTAGACCGTGACGAATCCGCCTCCCAGGGGTTGATCGACGGTGACATTCAACGTGACTGCTTGGGCGCCGACCGCCGGAACGCCGCCTGTGCCGGCCACATGGAGCGCGGTGGTGGAATCGGCTTGGGCTCGCGATCGCGTCGGCACCCCGATCGCGTTGCGACTATCAAGGAGCCGAACCGGCGCAACTGCCTGACTGCCCGAACCCCCGTAGTAGAGGTACCAGCCCATAAGGTCGACGATGACGTGGGTGGTGGCGGAGCTGAAAAAGCAGATGTTGCCCGTGCCCGACATCTTGACGGTCACAGCGTTCGCAACGGTCTGGCCGGCACCGTAGTTGAGGTTCGAAGTGACGGGCAGAGGCTCATCGCACGGATAGAGGGTAAGAAACCCGCCGCCTTCCGGTTGATCCACGGTGACGTTCAGCGCCACGGCGGTTACGAAGCGCACAAAATTGGCCCCGAACGGAATCATGCCGTAGGTGCCTCCCACAAGCTTCTTGCTGTTTGGTCCGCCACGGGTGTCAAGAAGCCTCTCCGGTGTGATCGGCACGAGTCCGCCAGGCCGGAAGTTTTGCAGTTCAACCTTGACGGCAGGGGGCAGAGAAGACGTGTCTGGACCAGACGTTGAGAGCCATCCGAACAAGCTAAAGCGCATGGTCGTCGCAATGGATGAAAAGACGCAGAGCTGTGCGTTCGGGACGAGCGGAATGTAGGCGACGTTGGCTACAAACGGCTGGCTTAAGCCGAGATCCGGGGAATTCGATAGAGCACCGCCGTTGCACGCATACCCGGTGGCGAATCCAAGCGCATTGTTCTCGTCTGCTCCGAAGACAACGATGGCCGCCCGAGCTTCGGTCGGCGTCGCAATGGCAAAGTTCAAAAGCGTCACCGAGCCTGCCGAGACAGTTCTGTCTAGCGGGGCGACCGGTGCCACCAACGGAACGTATTGCAGGCGATCCGGTGTGGCGTCAGCGGCGATGTCCCCGATCTTGTCGACAACGAGGTCGACTGCGGTGGTGGCCGTGAGGCAGTCCGACGCTGCATCAGTGAGGAGTCGGTGAACAATTTGCTCTCGGGGCCCAAACGCGAAGACCACTTGTCCCGAGCTTGCGGGCGCGGCGCAGGCGTGCAAGCTGGCCGTGCCAGCGGTCTGTCGAGCGACGAGGGTCACGTTCAGAATTTGGCCTGCGCCCAACCTCGTGGTGGTCAGCCCGGTACTCGTTGGTGTTCGCGTATCCAAAATTCGAATCGGGGTTTGCAGCGACACTCGCCCGCCTGGACCTGCGAGGGCTGCTGCCGGGGGCGCTGCGAAGGCAAGTCCCGATGCCAGAAGCACCAACCCAACCATGCCCCTACTGAACTTCGACATGCCGCCCACGCTCGTACGTCCTTTGATCGAATGACGCACGGTAGCCGCGGCACGTTCTAGAAGTCGTCTGGTACGCACATGCCTTTCGACAAATGTTTTGATGCGAGCCGGGAACATGACCATGCTGTCACGGCCCACGGCC
>JAYTKG010000616.1:0-4999 GCA_043730435.1 Acidimicrobiia bacterium
CGCTTCCAACAGGAACAGGCCCCCATCGTCTAGCGGCCTAGGACACCACCCTTTCAAGGTGGCGGCACGGGTTCGAATCCCGTTGGGGGTGCTCAGCAACGAGCGAATACGAAGCAAACACTGGTCCCGTGGTGCAGTTGGAGTGCACGCCGGCCTGTCAAGCCGGAGGCCGCGGGTTCAAGTCCCGTCGGGACCGCCAAATTTTCCAGTGATCATGGTTCAGTAGCTCAGTCGGCAGAGCACACGCCTGAAAAGCGTGGGGTCCGGGGATCGACGCCCCGCTGAACCACCACACGCAAGACGAGACGCCTTCCCACCGGGGAGGCGTTTCGTCGTCTACGAGCCGAAGGGGAAACCTAAATCCTCGGCGGTGGCGAGCGATACGAAGTTGATGCCCTCGTCTTCGGCTAGGGCTTTGGCGGTGCCGCCGCGGTCGACGAGAGCCAGGATCATGATGGGGTCTGCTCCGAACTCACGGACAGCTCGGGCTGCGTCGAGGGCGCTGGTACCGCGGGTGGCGGTGTCTTCGGTGATGACGACCTTGTCGCCGGGTTGCAGGGCGCCAGCTATGCGGCCACCCATGCCGTGGTCCTTTTCGTCCTTCCGGATGGAAAAGCTGCGAAGAAATCTCCCGTGGGTCGCGGCTACCGCAGCAATGCCGAACGCGACGGGATCAGCGCCCATGGTGAGGCCACCTATCGCCGTAGCCTCGGCAGGAATCAACGCGAGGGCTGCTTCGGCGATAAGAACCATTCCTTCACCACGACACGCCGTCTGCTTGGTATCGAGAAACCACGTACTGCGCGCACCCGACTTCAATGTGAAATCCCCCCGCTTCACCGAATGGGTCAGCAGATGTGTCAAGAATTTCTCCGATGGCATACCAGCGACCGTACTGTGTTGGGGTGCAGTTGCGAATCTTTACCGAACCTCAACAGGGAGCGTCCTACGATGACATCCTGGCCATGGCCCAGATGGCAGAGGCGTTGGGGTTCAACGGGTTCTTCCGCTCCGATCATTACTTGGCGATGGGAACCGGCCCCGGCCTGCCGGGCCCGACCGATGCATGGGTGACATTGTCAGGACTGGCCCGCGAAACACGAACCATCCGGCTCGGTACGCTGGTGTCGTCAGCAACGTTTCGGCTTCCCGGGCCCCTCGCTATCACCGCGGCGCAGGTTGACCAGATGAGTGGTGGCCGCATCGAATTCGGCCTGGGAGCAGGCTGGTTCGAAGCCGAACACCTGGCCTATGCCATTCCGTTCCCGCCACTGGGCGAACGATTTGATCGCCTCCGCGAGCAACTACAAATCATCACCGGGTTGTGGGAAACAGAGGTGGGCTCCAGCTATAACTATGAAGGAAAGCACTATCGCCTCGTTGGGGCACCAGCCCTTCCGAAGCCGGTTCAGGAACGGGTGCCCATCATTATCGGCGGCGGCGGCAAGCACCGAACGCCTCGCATGGCTGCCATGTTCGCCAATGAATACAACCTCGCCTTTCAGCCCCTGAACCGATTTCGCGAGCAGCGGGATCGGGTGCGGTCCGCATGCGACATCATCGGACGAGACCCCGATTCAGTGGTGTTCTCAGCGGCGTTAACGGTGTGCTGTGGAGAGCGAGTTGCTGACTTCAAACGCCGAGCGGCTGCGTTAGGTCGCGAACCGGAGGAACTTAGGGAAAATGGAGCGGCCGGTCTACCTCGACAGGTTGCCGAAACGCTTCGTGCCTGGGGAGATGCAGGAGTTACCCGAATTTACCTGCAGATGATGGACATCCACGATCTCGACCAACTTCAGGTCATTGCCGAACAGGTCGCCCCCCTGCTGTCCTGATTGATAATTAATGGTCAAGCCGATGGTGTACAAACAGAACCCGAGTTCGCGCACTAGTCTCTGATGGTATGACAGATACAGCCCCGAAGAAACGTGGTCCCAAGGCCGTCACGGCCGAGCATAAAGCAGCAATGGCTATCGGTCGCAATGAAAGCCGATCAGTTCGTTCTTACCTCGAAGCGATCACTGCGAATCGACCAAAGCGTGGCCGCAAGCGAACAGCCGAATCCATTGCCAGGCGCCTCACCGCAATTGAAGAGGAGTTCGTCGCTGCCGACGCGCTCACACGCGTGCACCTCGTTCAGGAGCGACTTGATCTGAATGACGAGCTCGCTGGCATGGGAGAGACGGTCGATGTCGCCGCGCTCGAAGCCGAATTTGTCGCTGCCGCCAAGGCCTACAGCGAGCGCAAAGGCATTTCTCATGCAGCCTGGCGAGCCGTCGGGGTCGACCCCTCCGTGTTGGCCAAAGCTGGTATTCACCGCTGATCTTCATTCGTTGGTTTCTCCGTGCTCGATGTCTACGTAGAAACCATCGGACCCTGTTCTGGGAATCCCGTCTCAGCGAAGGTTCCGCACGGCAGCCACCGTGCGGGATGCGCCGAGAACCGCCCGATCAAGATCGAACGCGTCGTCCAGCGAGCCTTTCGACAGGGCGCTGGCGCGTGGGTCGGCCTCCATAAGCACACGGAAGTCGGTGCGATCCGACCACGCTTTGGCGGCATTCTCCTGCACGATGCGATATGCCTCGTCCCGGGTGTAACCACTTGAAATCAAGGCGAGCAGCACCGGCTGGCTAAAGACCACGTTGTGACTCGACGCAATGTTCTCGCGCATGCGAGCGGTGTCGACCTGCAGGCCCGTTAACAGATTCTTCAGGCGTTTGAGTACGTAGTAGGCCAAGGTTGACGAATCCGGCACGACAACGCGCTCAACTGAACTGTGACTGATGTCGCGTTCATGCCAGAGCGCTACGTTCTCAAAACCGGCAAGCATGTTGCCGCGAAGTATCCGCGAGAGACCGGTCAAGGTTTCGGCGCTGATTGGATTTCGTTTATGCGGCATGGCCGAAGAACCCTTTTGCCCCGGCCGAAATCCTTCCTGCACTTCACTGACTTCGGTCCGCTGCAAGTGGCGCAGGTTGACCGCGATCAATTCAACCGTGGTGCCGATCGTTGCACATGCGTACAGATACGCCGCATGCCGATCCCGAGCAACGACTTGGGTAGCTGGCGTCGGTGTCAGCCCAAGCCGGGCGCACACGAAGGCTTCGATGCTGGGATCAATGTTGGAGTACGTGCCGACGGCACCTGACAGCTTGCCCACGGCGATACCGGCTCGGGCAGCCCGAAGGCGCTCACGATCACGTTCCACCTGAAGCGCCCACAGAGCACACGAGGCGCCGAACGTCGTCGGCTCGGCATGAATACCGTGGGTGCGGCCAATCATGACGGAGTTCTGATGTGTATCGGCCAGGCCCACAAGTACGGCAAGCAGGTCGGTAGCAGCCTGATCGATCAGCCCGGCAGCCTCGTTCATGAGTGAGCACCATGCGGTGTCGACCACGTCGGTGGACGTGAGGCCGTAATGGATCCACGCCGCTTCCGGTCCCCCGATGGCGGTTTGCACCACGTCGACAAAGGCAGCCACATCGTGATTGGTGATCAGTTCGCGTTCGGTCACCGCCGCCACAAACGCGTCATCGATCTTGGGGGCTCGGGCACGGCAGGCAGCCGCAGACCCAGCGGGCGCAACGCCGAGTCCTTCCCATGCTTCGACGACCAGAACCTCGATCTCAAGGTAGCGAGCGAACCTTGCCGTGTCGGCAAAGACCGCGACCATCTCGGGTGGGGAGTAGCGCTCGATCACGGGAAGGTGACGATCTGCTCGCGTCCGGGGCCAACGCCGACGTACCGAATTGGTACCCCGACCGAACGCTCCAGCGCGGACAGGTAGCTGCGGGCCTTAGGCGGCAGATCCTCGGGTGTGCGGCAGCGGGAAAGGTCTTCCTGCCATCCGGGGAACACGTCGTACACGGGTGTGGCCGCGGCGAGCCCGTCGAGACGATCGGGGTAGTGAGTCATGCGCTGGCCCTCACGCTCGTAACCGATGCAGAGCTTCACTTCGGCAAATGTGTCGAGCACATCGAGCTTGGTGATGGCCAGTTCGGTGAGGCTGTTCAACCGAGCGGCGTGGCGCAGCATGACTGAATCGAACCAGCCGGGACGGCGACGGCGGCCGGTGGTGGTGCCGAACTCGCGCCCAATCTCCACCAACTTGTCGCCATCTTCACCGAGGTCTTCGGTGGGAAAAGGTCCGGCGCCGACACGGGTGCAGTAGGCCTTCGCGATACCGATGACCTTGGTGATGTCGCGTGGCCCGATACCGGCGCCCGCGCAGGCACCGCCGGCTACGGGGTTGGAAGAGGTGACGTACGGATAGGTGCCCTGATCGAGATCAAGGAAAGTGGCCTGAGCGCCTTCGAAGAGGATGTCCTGGCCGGCGTCGAGTGCGTCGTGAATGAGGCCGACGGTATCGGCGATGAACGGCGTGACCCGGTCGGCAACTTCGCCGGCGTACAGCGCCACAATGGCGTCAATATCCAAAGCCTCGACACCGAGGGCGACGAGCAGCTCATTTTCGGCTTCGCCTCTGGCCTTGAGCGTGGCCGCGAACGACGCACGGTCGAGCATCTCGCCGGCGTGAATGCCGACGCGCCGGGCCTTGTCTGCGTAGGCCGGACCGATACCTTTCAGCGTGGTACCGATCTTGGCGTCGCCACGCGCCAGCTCAGCGGCCGCATCGTGCGCAGAATGCCACGGCAAAATGAGGTGTGCGCGGCTCGACAGCTTGATCTTTGAGCAGTCGACGCCCTTTTCCACAAGATTGTCGATCTCGCGCAGGAACGTAATGGGGTCGACCACCACACCATTTCCGATGACCGGCACGACTGATGGGTACAGCACGCCAGAGGGAATGAGGTGCAACGCGAACTTCACTCCGTCGACCACGAGCGTATGCCCGGCGTTATGGCCGCCTTGATAGCGCACAACCATCGCCACTTCATGGGCGAGTTGATCGGTGATCTTGCCTTTGCCTTCATCACCCCACTGGGTTCCGACGACGACTGTTGCTGGCATAGAGGGCCTCCTCGGGGACGGCTTA
>JAYTKG010000617.1:0-8882 GCA_043730435.1 Acidimicrobiia bacterium
TCAGAGCACAGAGCCAGCAACGTCCGCCGTTCTCGGTCGCGGCACCGAATGCTCACTCACGCGACAGAATTAAAGGAACACCTATGAACAACGACCAGCAGGATCGCCCCGCCCCGGTCGCAGCTCCGTCGTGCTCCGGGAGTACGTGCTGATGCCGGCATGGGCGAGCCGCCAGTGGCGCGCACTTGGCTCCCCAAGTGAGTTGTTGGTCTATGGCGAAAACGCGGAAGCGGTCGCCGACGATGCGGTTGCCGAAATCGAACGATTGGAAGCGTGCTGGTCGCGCTTCCGACTCGGGAGCGAACTCAGCGAACTGAACCGTTCCCAGGGTCGGTGGTTCCCCGTATCGTCGACTCTGTGGGATGCCCTCGACAAAGCCCGCTGGGCCTTCCGCGCAACAGAGGGTCTTTTCGACCCAACGGTGCACGATCGCCTGGTTGATCTCGGTTACGACCGAACCTTCCGGGACATGGCTGCAATCGAAACCGAGGAGCTGTCAGCGTCGATGGCTCCCATTGGTTTCGGTGCGGTCGTCTTTGATGACAACGCACGCGCCGTTCAGCTACCAGACGATCGAGCAATCGACCTTGGCGGAATTGGCAAGGGCCTGGCCGCCGATCTTGTCACGGCGTCCGCCATCGCGAACGGTGCCACAAGCGTCTGCATCGGTCTTGGTGGTGACATCCGCGTGCGCGGACCGGGCCCCGATGCCGATGCTGCGTGGAACATTCAGGTTCAGCACCCTGCCGATGATCGTGTCCTCGGCTCGTTTCCGTTGATCGATGAGGCCCTGGTGCAGTCCACCACGCTGTTTCGACGATGGGAACTCGACGGCCGTTCTGTGCATCACCTCATTGATCCGCGCACCGGTGAGCCGTCCGAAACCGACCTCGTCGGTGCTGTCGTCACTGGCGTCAACGCATGGTTGGCCGAAGTGGTTGCCAAGTCGGCGATCCTGCTGGGTTCCACCGCTGGTTTAGCCTTGCTCATACGCTCTGAAATGGACGGATGGCTGCTTCACGAAGACGGCGCGGTGACGGCGACGGCAGCCGTCGAAAAGGATTTGGAGACTTTCGCATGATGGCGTTCGCGCTGCACGGGAAAACAAGCTGGTACATCGCCCGCTCCGGAGGCATGATCGCTTGGGTGCTGGCCACGGCCAGCATCGTGTGGGGTCTTGCGCTGTCCACTCGCCTCATCAAGAAGCGTGGTGCACCGGCATGGTTGCTCGACATGCACCGCTTCCTCGGCACGCTCAGCATCATCTTCACCTTTGTCCACATCTTCGGTCTCTTCGTCGACACGTACACCAAGTTCGGTGTGGTCAAACTGTTCGTCCCGATGAAGAGCACGTACCGTCCGGGCGCAGTGGCCTGGGGCATTGTCGCGTTCTATCTGATGGTTGCGGTGCAGGTCACCTCGTGGCTCATGCGCAAAATGCCGCGGAAGGTGTGGCACACCATTCACCTCAGCTCGTTCCTGCTTTTCGTCTTCGCGACCATCCATACCTTCTACGCCGGTGCGGATCGTGGCAACATCATGGTCCAATGGGGAGCGTTCACCGGGGTAACGATCGTGCTGTTCCTGACCGTGTTCCGCCTGCTGTCACCGCGCAAGAGTCGCCGCGCTCAGGCGTCAGCGCCGGCGGCGGCGGCGGGCTAAACGGTCGCTTCGCCCCCAGCCCCACCGGCGCGCTGCATCTCGGCAACCTTCGTACTGCGCTCGTCGCATGGCTTGCCGCCCGCGCCTCGGGCGGGCGATTTGTGGTGCGTATGGAGGATCTCGACGTGGCGGTGTCGCGTCGTGATCTTGCTGATCGACAGTTGCACGACCTTGCCGCGCTCGGGCTCGATTGGGATGGCCCTGTGGTCTTTCAATCGGACCGAACCAACCATTACATTGAAGCTGTAAACGTGCTGAAGAAACTCGGTCTGACCTATCCGTGTTTTTGCACGCGGCGCGAGATTCGTGAGGCGGCCTCGGCCCCCAACGGTCCGCCGCATCCCGATGGCGCCTACCCCGGTACGTGTCGTGAACTCAGCCAGCAGGCCCAGCGGCGCCTGGTTGATGCTGGTCGACGTCCAGCCCTGCGGGTTCGAGCCAACGCGACCGTCGTAGGCTTTGTCGACACGATGTGCGGCCCAGTAGCAGCGGTCGTGGACGACTTTGTTTTGGTGCGAAATGACGGGGTTTTCGCCTACAACCTGGCTGTAGTCGTTGATGATGCCGCCCAGGGTGTGCAGCATGTGGTGCGGGCCGATGACCTCTTGCTGTCCACACCGCGGCAGATCTGGCTTGGTCGACAACTGGGTCTCCCGGCGCTCGCATATGCCCATGTGCCACTCATCCTCGGGCCGGACGGCGACCGCCTCGCCAAGCGACATGGCGCAGTGAGCCTCGACGATCTCCTCAAACGTGGATGGACGGCAGCCGGTGTGCTGCAGCTCCTCATCCAACATCTCGGTTTGGCCACGTCAGACGATGTCGCTACTGCCGCCTCGTTCGTGTCCCGATTTTCATTCGACCGTCTACCGGTCACCCCGTGGCGACTGACCGTTGCTGACTTTGCGTCGTTCGATCGTTCTCCTGCGTGACAATCTTGTGTCGTGCCGCACAAGAACACGACGCACTCAGTATCCTTTAGCGGCGCGGAGTGTTCGCGCGTGACTTCGTGGCAGGGTGACAGAAAATGAAAGGCAGCGGCACGGCATGAACCTTCGCTCCTCCAGAGGGATGCTGACGTTCGTTTTCGCCGCGTCTGCCGTCGCGTCTGCGTGTGCCAGCGTAGATCATTCCGTGCGCGCCGTCCCGGCCAAGTCGGCTGGCGCTGCTGTTGCGGTTGGGCCAGCCGCACCGACGACAGTTGCAGCTGCCGCTACGACTGCCACCGTGGCCGTCACCACCACGCTTGCGCCCACCACCACGGCTGCGCCGACCACTACGACCACGGTCGCGCCGACAACCACCACCACCCTTGCGCCTACCACCACAACAACGCTTCCTCCGACCACCACAACCATTGCAAAGATCCCTGCGCTCGCTGCCGAGCTCACGCCGTTGCGCGGTGGTGCGGTCGGTGAGGAAGTCAAGGTGTTGCAGAACCGCCTACTCGACCTGGGTTTCTGGCTCGATGATGCCGACGGCCAGTACGGATGGTTGACCTCACAGGCCGTCATGGCGTTCCAGAAGACCTACGGCGGCGTGTTCGAGCTGAAAACTACCGGCAATGCTGACGACAAGACCGTTGCCGCCATGACGCTTATCGATACCCGCGCCCAGGGAACCATCACCGCAGGCGATCTCATCGAGGTCGACAAGGGCCGCCAAGTGCTGTTCATCATCCGCGGCGGCAAGACCCTGTGGGTCTTCAATACGTCCACCGGTTCCGAGAAGCCCTACACCGAGGTCAACCAAAAGCAGGGCGGTACCATCAAGGGCGACGCGGTCACGCCCGAAGGTGAATTCAAGGTTTACAATGAGTACACCAACGGGTGGGAAAAGGGTCAGCTCGGCGAGCTGTACCGCCCGAAGTACTTCAAAGGTGGCGTTGCGGTGCACGGTTCGAACAGCATCCCCGAGTACCCGGCGTCCCACGGTTGCGTGCGCCTCACCACCACTGCGATGGACTGGATCTGGACCAACGAAATGATGCCCCAGGGCATGCAGGTCATCGTTCACCCGTAAGGTGAGAGGTTAAAAGGCTAGCTCGAGCACGAAGCGGTTGGTGTCGACATGCTCGTCGGGCAGCAGTGCGATCCAGGACGCGATCATTGTGTCTTTTAGTCCGGCCAGCTGCTTCAATCGCTCGACCATACCGACACCATCGCGGGCCAGTCCGGCCGTGTTGGCAGCGAGCACCATAAGCCGCGAACCGGACACGGCAATCGTCTCCCCGTGTGAGAAGGTTCGGGTCGCCTCGTCGGCAACCAGTACTCGGACCGCGTCGCGCATCAACGGGGTTCGTTCACCGAGATCTGGCTCGATCACGAACAGCGCAAAGGCCGTGCTCGGCCGCATGCCGAGGGCTTCGCAGTGCCCGTAGATTCCTTCAAGGCGCAGGCTAAGCATGCCGAGGGACGCCAACCCGGTCAGGGCATCGGTATCGAGGTTGTAAGAAATAGCGTCTTTCAGAGAGGCGGGCTCGGAGCCCTCGGGCGAACCCGACACCGTGCGCTCGTCAGGTTGTGTTGCCGCCGACCTACGCCGGTGGCCCATTCGATACATCCGTCGACTCCCAATAGTCTCCGCCGAGACGTGTACTTGACTCCCATGATGAACATCAGAGGACATCTTGTCCATAATGCAAATGGACTGCTGTCGGTAAACCACGTTAAACGAGGGTTGATCCGGGCCGTTTGGTGCCATACGACCTGCCCGGCGGGTCAGACGCGCCGGACGCGGATGCGGCTGTCCTCCGAAGTCAGGCACACGCCGTTGTCGGCCAAATCGAAGGTCCAGCCGTGCAGGTGGCAGGTGAGGACATCACCGTCGAGTTCGCCGAAGCGAGCCAGATCGGCCCGACGGTGCGGACAGAACTTCTGTACCGCGTATGGCCCGAAGATGACTTCACCGGTCTGGGGTCCGGGTGTGCGCTTGGCCCGCACCTCGGCTTCGGTCCGCACAATCCGTTCGTCGGAAAGTGACTTCAAGAAGTTGTAGAGGTACTCGTTGAACCCACCATCGCGCCACGCCGTGAACCGCAGTGACAGGAACAAAGCGTTCGACCAGTCGACCGCACGACGAGCCACCACCGTCTCAACCAGGCGTCGATCAATGGCGAACCGGAAGCGAGGCACATCGTCGGGCGTAGCAAGACGGACCCGGCCCTGCGGAAAGTCTGCGGCGATCACGAGGTCACCGACATTGATGTGGGCAATGCCTCCGATGGCAGCGCATAAGACGGGGGCCTGGGCCATCAGAGGCTCCCACCATGCCGCCAGGTCGTTGACGAGCGTGGCGGTCGGTTGGTGCCAGGTTGCCTTGTGGGCGGCCAACCAGTCGGTCCAGTCAGAGGCGTACTCGGCCAGGTACTGGGCCTTTTGGTCGTAGGGGCGACGGAGTTCGTGAACGGGCGCGAGCTGTTCGACTGTGACCGTGCCGTTGTCGATGACGAAGCAGGTGCCCGGAACCGTGAACTGCCCCGCGTTGATGCCCTGTGCCCCGAGTCGCCGGAGGAAGTCGGTCTGGTCGGCAAAGATCGACACCTCGTTACCGGTTTCCACGTTCAGCGGAGCGAGTTCCGGGTCAAGAAAGCACGGCGGGCCGGCCGAGGGTGCAACCTTTGCGGCGTCGATGGCTTTCACATACTGGATGGCGCGGGAGAATTGGGCCTCCACCTTGGCACGGGCTTGGGCCGCCTTTGTCTCCGAATCCATCTCGTACACCATCGGGTACCAGATCGCACCCGAAAACTGAAGCCAGTGCACATCGACTGGACCATCGGCCAGGAACACCCCAGGGTCGTGCGGTCGACAGTCGTTCTGGTCAAGCACCCGCCCGGTGTGATCCGCGACCACGATGGCGGAGTCCCCGCCGGGTCCGTCGGAGATGGATGTCTCGACGTGAATGGTGACCGTGAGATTGCCCACAAGCTTGGTGGTGACGCCGTTTTCGGTCGGCAGAAACTTCGTGAAGCCGATGTGTTGCAGCGTGCGGCGGAGCTCGTCGGTGGGGTAGCCCGGCAGCAGCACGGTGACGTCTTTGTCCATGTGCTCGCGCAGCCACGGTTCATCGAGATGGTCGGCGTGAAGATGTGAGATGTAGAGGTAATCGGGCTTGCTGATCCGCGCCATTAGATCGGGCGGGAGTTGGTCGTTTCGCGGGAATACGAACCACGACCCAAAGAATGCCGGCACGAACCACGGGTCGCACACAATCGAGCCATGCTCGCTCTCGATCAGTATCCCGGCATGACCGAGCGAGGTAGCGCGCATGATGTTTCATGTTACGACCAGACGCGACGAAGGCACGGGTTGCCCCGTGCCTTCGTGCACATCTTTGGAGTTGCTTAGGCGACGGGCGGGTCGGTGAACTGCTGGCCCTGGCGGGACACGTGCTCGGTCCATGCCGAACCGTCCCAGTAGCGCATTTCGAAGCGACCGGAGGGATCCGGGTACCAGCCGGCGGGCGTGGTGACGACGGGAGCCGGTGCCGGAGCGGGCGTGGGAACGACGGGCGTGCCGACCGAGGTCTGGGCGGAGCCCCAACCGGACGGCTCGACGGCAGCGGGAACTTCGGCCTCGGCCGGTGCGACGGTTTCGATGACCGGTGTGACAGCCTCGACCGGCGGGGTCACTGCTTCAACGGCGGGAGAATCGACGTCAGCAGCAGGCGTGTCGTTGCCGAAGATCGAACCAATGCCGGCACCTGTAGCGGCACCGGCAAGACCGGCGCTTAGGGAACCGCTCGTATGGTCGGAGCTAGAGCTGGCGGCCTCATCCACACTGGAAGGGGCAGCATCGACGACCGATTCGATGTTGGGAGAGCCCTCAACAGCGGGTGCGGCCGCTTCAGTCACCGACGACGCAGCCTCAGAGAAAGCCTGGGTCTCTTCAATGATAGGCGCTTCGACAGCCGGCGCAGCCTCTTCGGCGGCGACCGCAGCCACGGCGGGTGCCTCGTCGGCAGCATCCTCAGCGGGTGCTGCGTCAACGGCCGAACGAACGCGTTGCATGATTGCGACGACATCACCTCCCGCGGCGACAACCGAGGTGACTTCCCAACCTTGGGAAGCGTGAGCATTGAGCTTTCCGACAAGCGAATCGACGTCGTAAGCGGAGGCGGTAACGGATGCGTACTCGAGCATAGGCGGAAACACTAGTGGGGAATCTGACTCAAATGTGGGGATCAGCCAAGGATCCCGTTGAGAACCTCAAGAACCGGCATTCACGGAGGGTGTTTCAACCCTTCCGTCCACGTGACGGGCGAACCGTTCCTGGTTTCGAGCGTGCGTCGGAGCGTCACTTTCCCAGGGCCACCCGCCGAACTTCGTACGCTCGTAGTCACGGAACGCCTGCTCAATTTCAGCTCGGTCGTTCATGACGAAGGGACCGTATTGCGCTACCGGCTCTCCTATCGGACGAGCCTGGAGCACAAGTATCTCCACCGGTGCATCGATGGTGGCCGTGATCGTCAACTCGATGTCGGACCGCACAACCGCGACATGCATCCCGTCGACGGGTTCATCGCCGATCTTCACCCCCGTGCCCTCGTAGATGTACAGCAGTCGGGCTGCTTCGCCGCTGTTAGCCGCGGGCAGCGTGGTGGTTGCGCCGGCGTCGAGGCGGATATGCCAGATGGCGAGATCGGCGTCGGCGTTACTGGCCCACGAGTTCGGCGGTGGCGTCGGTGGGGTCAGGCCGGCGAGCTGTCCCGCAACCACTGTTATCGCTGCGGTGAGACCGTTTGCGTCGACCGTATGATGGCGAGGGATTTCGTGATCCCACAACATCGTGAAATACGGCTCGACCATTTTGTCTCGCGCAGGCAGGTTCACCCATATCTGAAACAGCTCGGCCGGGTTGGGCTGATCGGGCTGCAGCGACGGAAACATTTCGGAATGCACGATGCCGCGGCCCGCAGTCATCCACTGCACATCGCCGGAACCGAACCGGGCCGCAGCGCCCATCGAGTCAGAGTGATCGATCAAGCCGTTGCGCACAAACGTGACTGTCTCGAAGCCACGATGGGGATGTTGCGGAAAGCCGGGCACGACATCGCCGTGGTACATGCTCCAGCCATCCTTGCCGCTGAAGTCTGAACCAATCTCGCGCCCGTCCAGCGAGCTGGTCGGCCCCAGCTGCTCGTTGCCGACGGGGTAGTCGTCGTGGTGGTGAACACAGAACAGGAACGGATCAATGGTCGGCCACGGCCCTGCACCGAGCGGAACGGTCTGCAACACATACGAGCTCATAGCTTCACGCTATCGGCCCGTACCAATTTTAAACTGCCAGTTCTGCCGCGCGGCGGGTGGTTCGAGAAGGTGTTCAGGCGCTTCTGGTGCGCCCGAAGCGAGGACTACGTGAGTTTGGCGAGGTCTCGGACGGCGTAGCGGTTGTGTTCGAACTCTTCTTCGAACACAACGCCGATGCAGTCTTTGAGCGGCGTGACGCCGTTCTCAAGGATGTCGACCTCGCGTGGGAAATCGGACGGCTGAAGTGTGACGAGATAATTACGCAGCCGCGCCACTCGGCCGTCGCGAACCTCGAGAATCTCTTCAAACGTTGGGCTTGCGTTGCGATCGAGGCCGGGCCAGTCGAAGTCAACCGAGCCACTATTCGGCATACCGATTGGGTGAAACGATGTGTCACCGAGGATCGGGACGCTGAACCATTTGTCCATGGCGAAGACGAGGTGCCGCAACGTTTGGGCCAACGACCACTCGCCGTCCACCGACGTGTGAACGTGCTCATCGTCTCGATCTCGGGCTCGCTCAATGGTCGAATCCCACTGTCGCGCAAGCGCGGTCCAGGTGGTGCGCATGCCGTCGACATCGGTTGGGCGAAGCATGGCTCGCAGCGGAAACCACGGGTCACGCTCGTTCACGTACTGCGTGACATCGACACCGTTGATGGTGACGTTCTCTATAAGACCGTCGATGTCGACGTTTGCAAGCCATGCGTGAGAGATCTTCACACCGTGCATATCCACGTCCCGAAATCGAGCGCCAGTGAGATCGACACCCCAGAACACCGCTCCGCTGAGGTCCCTTCCCTCGAACTCCTCGGCCATGTGCATCCCCTCGTTTGACTCGTACATCGCCCCAGGCGCTTGTCGTCAAGGCTAATCCCAACAAGCCTTGCCGCCAGCCGGATGGCGGATGCAGTTACGCATCGGATGAGACGAACCGGTCAAGACGGTCTGGTGAACGGACCAACTCGGTG
>JAYTKG010000618.1:0-3042 GCA_043730435.1 Acidimicrobiia bacterium
GGCATCTGTTGACGCACGGCGATACCAACGGCTTTGAGCAGGGCGCCTTTTTTGCCGATAACCATGCCTTTTTGGCTGTCACGCTCCACCAGGATTTCGCAGCGAACCCGGGGCCATTCCCACTCCGACACACGGGTGGCAATGGAGTACGGCAGCTCCTGTTCGGTAAGCGCCAGCAACTGCTCACGCACGAGTTCGGCGACGCGTACGGCCTCGGGCTGATCGGTCAGCATGTCATCCGGGTAAAATTGCGGACCTTCCTGCATGCGACCGACCAGGTGGTCAAGCAGCACGTCGACTCCTTCGCCGGTGGCGGCCGAAATTGGGAAGAAGGCTGATGCGTCTATTGAACTGGCAGCGGTCAGCTGCGCCAACACGGCCTCCGGCGAAGCAATGTCGGTCTTGTTAACGACGATGACAACGTCCTTGGGTACGCGAGTTGACACCCACTTGTCACCCTTGCCGAACGGTTTGGTGGCGTCGAGCACAAAGCACACCACATCAACGCCGCTCAATGCTTCTGACGCCGACGCATTCAGCCGCTCCCCCAGCGCCGTGACGGGCTTGTGGAGGCCCGGCGTATCGACGAAGACCAGTTGTGCACCCGGCTGATTCATCACGCCACGCACATTGACGCGAGTGGTCTGCGGTTTGTCAGAAACAATGGAGACCTTGAGGCCACAGATCTGATTAACGAGCGTGGACTTTCCCACGTTCGGGCGTCCGACCACGCTAACAAACCCGGATTTCATGACACACCCATCTGTTCGTGATCGGTCATCACCGGACGCGTGACCAGCACCTGACTAACGCGACGACCATCCATGCGGATGGCGCGAAACACGTGGCCTTCATAGTGCAACTCTTCGCCCTCGGCCGGCACGTGACCGAGCGACGAGAACACGAACCCGCCGACGGTGTCCCAGTCCTCGTTCGGAATGTCGGTACCGAGTTGCTCGTTCACATCGTCGATCGAGGTACCGCCGTCCATCAGGAGGTGACCCGACTCAAGTTCCTGCACGTCGTCGGTCTCGTTGTCGTACTCGTCCATGATGTCGCCGACGAGTTCTTCCAGGCAGTCCTCCAGGGTGACGAGGCCGGCGACGCCGCCGTACTCGTCGATGAGGATCACCATGTGGAACTTCTCGGCTTGCATCTCGCGCATGAGCCGTGCGAGCGGCTTGGTCTCCGGTACAAATCGCGCGGTGCGCGACAGGGTTGACACGTGGTCGCCGCCGCGACCGGAACGTTCTGCCCGCATCATGTCTTTGGCATAGGCAATACCAAGCACATCGTCGGTGGTTTCCCCAACGACCGGCAGGCGTGAGTAGCCATGTTCGATGGCGAGGTCGAGAGAAGCCCGAATAGTGACGTCCTGGTCCACGACGACCATGTCGGGCCGCGGCACCATTATCTCGCGCGCAACGGTGTCGCCGAACTCGAGCACCGATGCGATGAGTTCGCGTTCCTCGTGCTCGATGACGTCGTCATCGACGGCCGCGCCGACAATGCCAAGGAGTTCCTGCTCGGAGACGAAGGGGCCGCGCTGCAGTCCTTTGCCAGGCACAATGATGTTGGCCAGGCCGATAAGCCCGCGGGCCAAGGGCTGCAGCGGCGTGAGACGGGAAAGCGCAAGAACCGGACGGGCTGTTGCCAATGCAACACGATCGGAATCGACCGTGGCCCACGTCTTTGGCAGCACTTCCGCCAGCACAAAGATCAGCCCGACCATACCGACATAGGCCAGGGCCTGACCCCAACGCGGAAGGGAGCGAACAGACACCACGGCCACCAGGAAGACTGCGCCGACCCGCACGATGGTGGAGAGCAGAAGCAAAAGATTGACGTAGCGATGGGGCTCCTTGGCCAGACGGACCAAAGCTCTACCGGCAGCCTCCCGGTTGCTGGCCAGGGCTGCCGCCTTGGGCACGCTGGTGCGACCGAGTGCCGATTCGGCTGCGGATAAGAACCCATCCACACCGAGCAGCACGGCGATACTTACCAGGAGCCAGACGTCGCCGGAGCGAACATTGGCGAACACGTTCATTCCTCGGGATGTTCCTGTCGAAAGGTGATCGGCGCTGGCCCATGCCAGTGCAATTGCTCCAACAATGCCACTTCGCGCGCCCGCATAACAGTCTTCTCTTCCAGCACGGCATGATCGTGACCAAGGACATGCAAGATTCCGTGCACGATGAGGAGCGCCATCTCGTCGTGTTCGCTGCCGGCATGAGTAGGCGCCTGGCGGTTCGCAATGGCCGGACAGACCACCACATCACCGAGCAGCATCGGGATGTCGTCGAGGTCGATCGGAGAGCGGTCGGGTCCGAGACTGGTAGGGACCGGCATGGAGGCCAGATCACCCTCGGCATCAATGGGAAAGGCCAGCACATCTGTGGGACCGTCGGCGCCCATGAACTCAAGGTTCAGTTCGGCCATGGTGGTTTCGTCGACGAACAGCAGACTCAGTTCGGTATTGCCGCGGATGCCTTCTGCGTGAAGTACCTGCTGGGCCAACGAAGACCACCGGGCAAGGTCCACCGGCAGCGTCTGCTCATCGGCCACAAAAACCTCTGGTTCACCTTCGCCTCCGAGCTTGCGATTGCCAGGCAGACTCGGGCGGTTGGTGTCAGGCATGTTCGGCAACTCTTTCGTACGCCGCCACGATGTCGGCCACGATCTTGTGACGAACCACGTCGGCGCCCGAAAGATGCACGAACGCCAAATTTTCTACACCGGTAAGCGTGCGTTCGAGACCGTTCAGACCGCTGCGACCACCCGCCACATCGACCTGGGTGACGTCACCGGTGACGACCACCTTGGAACCGAAGCCAATGCGGGTCAGAAACATTTTCATTTGCTCGGGCGTGGTGTTCTGGGCCTCATCGAGAATGATAAAACTGTTGTTCAGCGTGCGACCGCGCATGAAGGCGAGCGGCGCCACCTCGATCTTTCCCTGCTCCTGCAGCTTGGCTACACCCTCGGCTTCAAGCATGTCGTTCAGCGCGTCGTAGAGCGGACGAAGGTAGGGGTCGACCTTGG
>JAYTKG010000619.1:0-7699 GCA_043730435.1 Acidimicrobiia bacterium
CGGCGAAGTCCCCGCCACCGCCTAATTTTTACGTCTCGGTGATTCTGATGTTGCTAGACGACATCAGAATCACCGAGAGTTTCAGTGCGCTGGTGTTCCGTAGGCGCCCGAGGTTGTCCTACAACCACACGCGCCTACAGAACGTCAGGGCCGCCCGAGCCGCGGCCACGGCAGCCCGCTACGATGGGCGCCGTGAGTACGGATGCTGATATGGAACGGACGCGGTTGTTTGACGCTATTGAGGGTGACCTTGCGGGCGTGAGCACGGCGATGGAACGGCTTGATGGCGGTACCTACTTCACCTGTAGCAACTGTGAGAACCCGTTGGCCGATGAGGCGTTGGCGGAGAACCCCACGTTGAGCCTTTGCCCCAGCTGCCAGAACGCGTAACCCGCACGCTGCGGCTCGGTCGCTTGGGCGCGCGCCAGACCACGTCGTACGCGCTTCACCGGGCGCGGCGAGCAACGACCCGCGTCAAGGACCGTGAGGCGCTCGACGCTCAGTTCGCCATCCGTTCCACCGAGGACGTGGTGAAAGCGCTCGGGCAGATGAAGGGCGTCATGATGAAGGCCGGGCAGATGATGAGCTGGGTGGCTGAAGGTCTGCCGGCCGAAGCCGCTGCCGCGCTCGCCAGCCTGCAGGCCGGTGGGCCACCGATGGCGCCGTCGCTTGCAGCCAAGGTGATCGAGCAGGAACTCGGTAAGCCGCCCGAGAAGATCTTCCGTACCTGGAACCCGGTGCCGATTGCGGCGGCCAGCATCGGACAAGTGCACCAGGCCACACTGAAAGACGGCCGCACGGTTGCGGTGAAGGTGCAGTACCCGGGCATTGCCGATGCGATGACTGCCGACCTCGGCAATGCTGAAGTGCTGTACCGGGTGTTCGGCGCGTTCGCACTGAAGGGTTTCGACGCGAAAGGGGTTGTCGATGAGTTGCGAGAACGCGTGGCCGACGAACTCGACTACACGATCGAGGCAAAGAATCAGACCGCGTTCGTTGAGCGCTACCGAGGCCATCCGTTCATCCACGTTCCTGCGATAGTGCCCAAGTTTTCGACCAGCAAAGTTCTGGTGTCGGAATGGGTCGATGGCATGTCGTTCGACACGTTCTTGGCCACCGCCGATGAGCCAACGAAACAGAAGGCGGCCGAGGTCGTGTTTCGGTTCGCGCAGCAGTCGGTGCACCGCTACTTGTTGGCCAATGGAGACCCCCACGCCGGCAACTATCGCTTCCACCAGGACGGCACCGTCACATTCCTCGACTTCGGCATGGTGAAGCAGTTCGATCCGGAAGAATGGGCGCGCCTGGCGCCGTCGCTCGACGCCATGGTCTTCGCCCAAGACCCCGAACTGACCGTGAAGATCATGGAGGACACCGGCTTCCTCAACCCGGGGCACGGCCTCGACCCTAAAGACGTGTGGGCGTACGTGAGCCAACCCTATGTACCGTTCCTGCTCGACTCGTTCACGTACGAACCGGGTTGGGTTGGTGAAACGTTACGGGCGTTACTTGACCGCAACGGCCCTTACGCCGACGTGATGAAAACGGTCAACATGCCGCCGAGCTTCGTGGTGCTCGACCGCGTCGTGTGGGGCGTCAGTTCGCTCATGGGTCGCCTCCACGCCACCGCACCCTGGCGAAGCATCCTGTCCGAGTATCGCCACAACACCCCCGCGCTAACCGACCTGGGCAAAGCTGAAGAAGCCTGGCGCTCCGTGACTCCTGAGTAAATCTTGTGAGGACGCCATTCCAGAGGCGATGAGGCACGCCGATAGGGAGGGGTCATGTCCGCTTCCCTGCCCCAACCGACTGCTGCGCATTCCCGAGCGTCGGGTTCACTGCGCCCGACCACAACTGTTTCCGACTCGGTTCGGATCACGCGCTCGTGGGTGAATGAGAACGGCTGGCGCACCATCGGGGCACTACTTATCGTGCCCACGCTGATGTACCTCCCACTGGCCCGGGCGCGCTGGACCATGATCGCTCTTGCGCCGCTTGTGGTGACGTTCAACCTGGTGGTCAACCGCCTGGTGAAAAGAGGCAAGCGCGGTGCCGCATGGTTCTCGCTGGTGGGCTTCGCGACCATGGTCTTCGCCTCATTGTTGGCACCACATTTACTCGTACCGACAATGGTTTTGCTGACCGCGAACATCGCTTTCGTCACCCGTTGGCTCGGACGAAAATACGCCATTGCAGCCATGGTGCTGACGCTGGCGCTCATGGGCGGCATTGCGTTCGTCCACCATGATCCGAGCGCCACGGGCGGCATCTTCTTGTGGGCGTTCTCGGCTGCCTGCACCATCGGCATCATCGGTGATGCCAACGAAGCGGGTGCCATGCTGGCGACCCAATACACCCGCGTCATTGACGGCCTGGGCCTTGTGGTCTGGGAGGGCGATGTCGACCTCGTGACCTCCATAAACATCCATGTGCAGGGTCTCCTCGGCATCCCAGCCGAAGCCATTTCCACCACCGCTGACCTACGACGGCCTATCCATCCCGACGACCGCCACGTGCTCGATTTCCATCGTGAACAGGTTGCGGCCAACCATGATCACGAGCTGCAGTATCGAGCAGTACACGCCGATGGCTCCACGCGCTGGTTGCTTGAACTCATTCGAGTGAAACGGGCCGGGCGGGAAGACAATCCGGCCCAGGTACAGGGCGTCATCATTGACGTCACCGAACGCATGGAAGCCGAGAATCGCGTGGCCATGTACGCCAACCTGGTTGAGTCCGTCGGGCTTGGCATGGTCATCATCGGCCATGACGAAGACCGCGTGCTACGGGTCAACGCCGCGAACCCGGCCATGCGCAGTTTCAGTACCCGTGACCCTGAGCAGTTGGTAAACCTCAAGCTCGCTGACGCATTCTCAGAGTTGTTCGACGAGAGCATGATTCGCACGTTGAGCGCCGTTGTTGATGGCGGCGACATCGTCGAGCTGGGACCTACCCGGGTACAGGCTGAGGGCGTTCGCTATGTACGTCTGCGGGCCTTCCCACTCGCCGGGCGAGCCGCCGCGATCACCATGGAAGACGCCACCGCGTTTCAACTCGCCAGCGCCGCGCTCAGCTACCAGACGAACCACGACGCACTCACCGGGCTGCCCAACCGACCCAACGTGGTGCAGCGCCTGAACGAGGCTCTTGCCGCTGTTCCGAATGACCGTCACGAAGTGTCACTGGTGATGATTGACCTCGACCACTTCCGACAGGTCAACGACACCTTTGGCCACCATGAAGGCGATCGGCTGCTGATCGAACTCGGTCGTCGACTGAAGCGGGCCGGACGGTCTGATGTGGTCGCCCGACTGGGTGGCGACGAATTTGCCATCGTCGTCTCCGGCGTCAACGCAGCCATCCGCGCCGATGCGCTGGCCGAGACAGTGCTGGAGGTCTTCCTCGAATCCATAGTCATCCAAGACATCAACGTGCAGACCACCGCAGCCATCGGCATCGCCACCTTCCCGACCGATGCAACCGACGCAACCGCGCTCATGCAGCGGGCGGAACTGGCGATGTACCAGGCGAAGAAGTCAGCCGACCGCATCATGCATTACGTGGCCAGCGACGATGACGCTTCACCGTCACGCATCGCACTGCTCGCCGACTTTCAGCAGGCCGTCAACGCGGGGGAACTGACCAATCACTATCAGCCGATCTTCGATCTGGCCACCGGACATCTCGTCGGCGGCGAGACGCTCGTGCGTTGGCAACACCCAGATCACGGCCTGCTGGCACCGGCCCAGTTCCTCGCTCTGGCCGAACAGTCGGGCATGGTCGGTTCACTCACCGAGGCCGTTGCCGCGGCTGCTATTGCGGACGCCGCTCGCTGGCACCGACAGGGCACGCCGATGCCCGTCACGATCAATCTGTCGGGCCGTAGTCTGCAGGACCACCGCACCATATCGCAGCTACTCCATCTGCTCGACCTTGCCGATCTGCCCGCCACCGCATTGCGCGTAGAGATCACCGAAGCGGCGCTGCTTGATGACCCGATCACCGCCACCAAGGTGCTGTCCCAATTGCGAGCGCAGGGTGCTGAGGTGTCGATCGATGATTTCGGTACCGGCTACTCGTCACTGTCGCTGTTGCGGCAGTTGCCGATCGATGAGTTGAAGATCGACGGCATGTTCGTAGCCGGGCTGTGCAACCAGGACGCCATGCTGGTGCGCTCGATCATCGATCTCGGTCACGCGCTGGGGCTCCGGGTAGTGGCCGAAGGGATCGAGACGCAGGAAGAACTCGACGTACTGAGGGGGCTCGGCTGCGACCGCGGCCAGGGTTTCCTGTTCGGCCAGCCCGTTCCAGCCGACGAGTTTGCCACGCTGCTGACCTCGGCCCCAACGTTTCGGCCGCGCCAAACCATGCGGGCGACGGATGGCGCCACCGTCACCCAACTGGCGTCACGACGCATTGCGGCACCGCGCTAGGTCAGCCGTCTCCGCTACATTGCAAGTGTGCTCGGAGCTGCCATTATCATCGTTGTCCTACTGCTTCTCCCCGTCGTCGTTCTGATGTCGGGCGCAGTGGGCGCAGCCGTACTCGGCACGTTCCTCACGAACGACGCCGAAGACCGCCATGAGGGCAGCGAACTCATCGACCTGAATCGCTGATCGCCATGCACATGCAGGACCCGTCGATCGAGGTCCTTACCCAAGCGGTGTTGCGCTACGCAGTGCAACGCATGCGTCTCGATCCGCCGCCGCTCGACGGGCCACGTACCGAAGCTGAACTCCGGGCGATGGCTGGCTCATCGGTAACCAGGCGGGGCCTCGGCGGCCTCGAAGCACTTCGCATCTTCACCGACGTACTGGCGCCGGCTTGCATCTCCACCGACCATCCGAGGTATCTCGCGTTCGTACCGAACGCGCCCACCGAAGTGTCGATCCTTTTCGATCTGGTAGTCGGGGCCAGCTCGATCTACGGCGGCAGTTGGCTGGAAGGTGCCGGCGCCGTGTTTGCCGAGAACGAGGCGCTTCGCTGGATCTGTGACCTGGTCGGCTTCCCCAAAACGTCCGGTGGCGTCTTCGTCTCCGGTGGCACCGCCGGCAACCTGAGCGCACTGGTAGCGGCTCGCCAAACCTGGCGCACATGGCACCCCGAAGCCGCTAACCAGCGGGGCCTGGTCATCGCCGGTGGCGGCGCGCATTCATCGATCGCAATGGCGGCCCGGGTCATGGACGTCGACATTGTGAAGGTGCCGACTGATGCCCGAGGTGCCCTCACGCGCGCCGCGCTCGAAGAGACCGTTGCCGCCCTTTCGGGTTACGACCGGGGCCGCGTGTTCGCCGTCGTTGCGACCGGTGGCACCACCAACGTTGGTGTGGTCGATGACCTCGCAGCAGCGGCCGACACGGCCAAGGTGCTCGGCGCCTGGTTCCACGTGGACGGAGCCTACGGCGGTGCCGCGCTGGCCGCCCCAAAGGTGCGACATCTGTTCAACGGCATCGAACGAGCCGACAGCTTCCTGGTTGATCCGCACAAGTGGCTGTTCGCCCCGTACGACTGCTGCGCGCTGGTGTACCGGCAACCCGAACTGGCCAAGGGCACCCACAGGCAGGAGGCCGAGTACCTCGATGTGCTGGCCGACGATGAAGAGTGGAACCCGAGTGATTACGCAGTGCATCTCACCCGTCGCGCCCGTGGTCTTCCGTTCTGGTTTTCACTCGCCACTCACGGCACCGACGCCTACCGGGTAGCCATCGAGCATTCGCTGGTACTCACCCAACAAACGGCTGAGCTCATTCGTCAGACTCCCGGACTTGAACTGGTGCTCGAACCCGAACTCTCGGTCGTGGTGTTCCGCCGGGTCGGTTGGGATCACGCCCGTTACGACGCCTGGAGCGACAAGGCACTCGCCGATGATCTCACGCTGACCGTTGCCACCAGGTGGCAGGGTGAACATGTGCTGCGGTTCTGCTTCATCAACCCGCGCACCACGCTGGCCGATGTCCAGATGATCCTCGATTCGTTGACCGAGTCAGACAGCCAGTAGCCCTCGGATAATGCCGAGGCGAACGGCGTCGGTCAGATCGCTTGAACCGGCAATGATGCCTGCTGCGAAGGCCCGACGGGTGGCCATCGAGTGCGGGTCGATGTCGGCACCGCGCATGAGATCCGATGCACCCGACTGGGCCTGGTCGAGCGCGGCGATGTCCTCGGCCCTCAAGTCGGCGATGAAGCGCAGGCGCCCCGAGATGAGAGCACCGAACATACGGGATTCAACTGCAGAATCTGCCGATCTCTCAATCATGAATGAAGAATCGGCAGGTCGTGTTCAGGTGTGAGCGGTTCAGGGCAATTTAGGCTGTCAAGATCATGACCGACCTTCTGATTTCGGGCGCAACGCTCGTAGCCACAATGGATCACGAGCGACGCGAAATTGCCGACGGTTGGATCGCCATCACCAACGGACGGGTGGAGGCCCTTGGTGGCCCGCACGATGAGCGTCCGTCGGCCGTGCAGATCCTGGCGGCCAACGACTGCCTGGTGACGCCCGGGCTCATCAACACGCACCATCACCTCTTCCAGAATCTCACCCGCGCCTGGCCAACCATGACCGACAAACCGCTGTTCGGTTGGCTGCAATCGCTCTACCCGATCTGGCGCCGCATCGATGAGGAGGCCGCGCACGTGTCGGCCTGGATCGGCCTGGCCGAGCTGGCACTGTCGGGCTGCACCACCAGCACCGATCACCTCTATCTCCATCCGCAAGGCGCTGGCGATCTACTCTCCGCGTCGATTGCGGCGGCGGTGGACCTGGGCGTGCGTTTTCATCCGACGCGGGGGTCGATGTCACTTAGTGAGAAGGACGGCGGGCTCCCACCGGATTCGGTCGTGCAGGACGACGAGACCATTCTGGCCGAGTGCGAAGCGCAGGTCGCTCGCCACCACGACCGCTCGTTCGGTGCCATGGTTCGCATCGCGCTCGCGCCCTGTTCGCCGTTCAGCGTGACCACCGAACTCATGGAGCGCAGCGCCGTGTTGGCCGAGCGGCTCGATGTGCGTCTCCACACTCACGCCGCCGAGAATGCCGAGGACGATGCCTTTTCGCTTGCGACCTACGGTTGCCGGCCGATCGAATATCTCGAGCGAACCGGTTGGTGCAACGACCGCACCTGGGTTGCCCACTGCGTGATGCCGAACTCCGACGAGATTCGCCGCCTCGGCGCGGCCGGTGTCGGCGTGGCGCACTGCCCCAGCAGCAACATGATTCTTTCGTCGGGCATTGCGCCTATCGTCGAGCTTCGGGCCGCTGGCGTTGCCGTCGGACTTGGCGTCGACGGGTCGTCTTCGGCCGATAGTGCATCGTTGTGGATGGAAGCCCGCCAGGCCATGCTGCTGGCCAAGCTACGCAACGGGGCTCACGCCGGCACCGCACGCACCTCGTTGGAAATGGCAACACGAGGCGGTGCAGCGTGCCTTGGGCGGCTCGGCGAACTGGGCGAACTGTCGATCGGGTCAGTAGCCGACGTTGCCATATGGCCGCTCGGTGGTCCGGCCTACGCTGGTGCCATTGCCGACCCGATCGAAGCCTGGTTACGTTGTGGACCGACTGCGGCGCGACACACGGTCATCAACGGTCGGGTCGTGGTGGAAGCGCTTACCAGGCGATCTGCTGCAAATCGGCGCTGATCCGCCGATGGGTGCGCAGCATCTCGTTCAGTCCGTTGTGGCGTAGCTGACCGTCTTCCAC
>JAYTKG010000620.1:0-11085 GCA_043730435.1 Acidimicrobiia bacterium
GGCAGGCCAACCCCCGTTGCAGGCAGACCGGCGAGCCGACTCTCAGCTGATCCTGTACTCAACATCATTCCCCTCAACATAGTGAGCGCCCCGGTCACAGTGCCCTCCTGAAACGTTAACGCACTGTGAACTACCGAATCGAAGGAATCAGAGCGATCCAGCAACAATTCCTCCGGCTTTCAGCACTACTCGGCCCGCCGGACCCATGGCAATCGCCTCGCGCAGCGATTCGGCCCTGATTGCCACCAGGTCGGCAACCGCTCCGACCTCAACGCCAGACGCAGCCAAACCGAGCACCCGCCGTGAGGCGTTACTCACCGCATGCCAGGCCTCGTCAGGCAGCAGATGTCCCGCCATCACCATGAGTGACGCTGTTTCGCAAGGGTCGGCGCGACCCATCGTATTGAAAGGATCCTGCACGTTGTCTGCCCCGGCAGCAAGGTTGACGCCAGCATTCAACAACGCCCGCACCGCTGTCAGACCTCGAGGCGTTCCGACCGGCAGGTCACGACCCTGGAGGAACAGGTTTGTCTGCGGCAGGGCAACGACGCTTACGCCAGCCTCGGCCACTTCGGCCGAGATCGTCGCCTGGGTGTGGGCGTCCATCATGCCGAGGCTGACGCAGTGGCTGGCCGTGGCACCCCAACGGAACCCGGTACGTTTGATCCAGGCCGCGAACTCGCGCAGCTCTCCGTGGTCGCCCGTGTGCTCGTCCATGTGGAGATCGATTGGCAGGCCCATCTCGCCGGCCAACTCCAGGCAGTAGCGCTGGCAGCGGTCGGGCTCTGGGTCGAGATGCGGACATCCGCCGACTACATCGGCACCGGCTTCCATGGCTTCTCGAAGAGCAGATCGGTTCCCCGAACCCGCGACGCCCGTGGTTGGTACCGATACGAGCGCGACAACCTGGATGTCCATCAGACCCTGCAGCGCTGACTTCACGCGATGCATGGCCTCGACCCCAATAGTGCCGATGTCAGCCGACACGTCGACATGGGTGCGCAGCGCGGTGACGCCATTGGCGAGCAGCATGCGGGCGGCCCGTTCGCCGCGTTCGGCAATATCGTCCACGGTAAGGCTGGGTCGGAAAGCCGTCCATGCGGTGATGGCTCCCATGAGATCGCCAGTGACGTTCGGGACACGGTCGGCGGTGAGGGCCTTGTCGAGATGGGCATGAGGCTCGGCGGCTGCCGGCAGCAACAGGTAGCCATGCAGGTCGAGATCGTTTTCGCCGAACACCGGATTCAATGAGGACGCAACCTCGGTCACCTTGCCGCTGCTAATGCGAACGTCTACCGTCCGGCCGTCGGCAAGCAGCGCACCTTTGAGTCTTGTCATTCCCTGCTCCTCATCGTCCGAATACATCCAGTATCCCCGACGGGATGCCTCCGGTGCACGATGCCGTCTCGGTTTCAGTTCCAGGTGCCGCGCCGCTGCATGACCGTCTTCAACAGCGCTGGTCGATCGGTCATGATGCCGTCAACCCCGAGATCGAAGAGCCGTTCCATCTCTGGCTCATCATCGATGGTCCAGACATGTACCTGCATTCCGCGGCTGTGCATGAATGCGAGGAATCGAGCGTTCACGATCGAGAGTGGTCCCTGCTTGACCGGTACCTGGGCGCAGCCGATCCCGCGCGGAACGGGCACCGGTATTCCGTGGGCAGCGGCCACCAGTTTGGTCGTCTCGAGTGGTCCGGCCGAGGTACAGAGTGTCGGTCCGAGCTCCCGCCGCATCGCCGCCAACCGGCTGTCGCTGAAGGCGCCGATGCACACGCGATCGACAGCACCGTGTTGTTTGAGGGACGCGATCAATGGAGCGATGGCGTTGTTCTTTTTTGGGTCGATGTTGATGCGCAGGTTGGGCCAGGCCAGCAGTAGCTCCTCGAATCGGGGGATGGGTTCGCGCCCGTCGACGAGCGCCTTGGAAACCTCGCTGTAGGGCATGTCGCGAATGATGCCCGTCATGTTGGTGACACGGTCCAGTTTGCTGTCATGAAAGGCCAACAACACGCCGTCACTGGTGGCGTGCACGTCGGTCTCGATGTACTGGTAGCCGAGGTCGACCGCGCATTGAAACGCGGGCATGGTGTTCTCCGGCGCTTCGCTAGCGCCTCCACGATGTGCGAACGCGATTGGTCCGTCGTGGTCCAGAAAGGTGTACCGGTTGGTCACGATGCGCCGGCCGCGGCCCAGTACTCGTCTTTGAGTAATCGCTTGTAAAGCTTGCCAGTCGGATGGCGAGGAAGTTCGTCGCGAAAATCGATCGAGCGTGGGCATTTGATCGGTGACAGTTCGATCCGGCAAAACGCAATCAGCTCCTGCTCTAGGGCTTTGGCCGCAGTTGCGTCGGCAGGCATCGTGACGGGTTGTACGACCGCCTTCACTTCCTCACCAAACTCCTCGTTAGGCACACCGAACACAGCAACGTCGATCACTTTCGGGTGGGTGACCAGCAGGTTCTCGCTTTCCTGCGGGTAGATATTCACGCCGCCCGAGATGATCATGTAGGCCTTGCGGTCGGTGAGGTAAAGGAACTTGTCCGCATCGAGATAGCCAACGTCGCCGAGCGTTGACCACCCGCGAGAATCGCGACTTCCTGCCGTCTTCTCCGGGTCATTGTGATACTCGAACGCGACGCCTCCTTCGAAGAACACCGTGCCCGACTCACCGGCCGGCATCTCGTTGCCGTGCTCGTCGAGGATGTGCAGCGTGCCGGTAACTGCGACCCCCACGGTGCCCGGATGGGCAAGCCACATGTCGGAGTTGCAGTAGACGAACCCGTTGCCTTCGGTGCCGGCGTAGTACTCGTGAAGGATCGGCCCCCACCAGTCGATCATCGCTTTCTTCACCGGTACCGGGCACGGCGCGGCGGCATGAATGGCGCAGGTGAGCGACGAGACGTCGTAACGATCACGGATTTCCTGTGGTTGCTTCAACATGCGGATGAACATGGTGGGCACCCATTGGCTGTGCGTGACGTTGTACTTCTCGATGAGGGCCAGTGACTGCTGCGGGTCGAATTGGTCCATCACGATGACGGTGCCGCCGATGTCGTGGGCGGCAAGGCAGAACCGTAACGGCGCCGCGTGGTAAAGCGGAGCGGGGGAGAGGTAGACCGACTCGGCGGTGTAGCCGAACAGGCCTCCCAACAGCATCACAAGCGCTGGTGATGTGCCGAGGGGAAGGGCTTTCCACGGTTGAGCGACGCCCTTGGGTTTACCCGTGGTGCCCGATGAGTAGAGCATGTCGATGCCTTGGACACGATCGGGTAGCGGCTCTGGTGAAGCGGCTGCGACTGCGGCCTCATAGCTGTCGTACCCGTCGACGGTTCCGTCGATCATCAGGCGGAGTTCGACATTGGTTGTATCCGCAACTATGTCCGATGCTTGCTCAGATTTGTAGGTCGAGGAAATGAATGCCCGGGCGCCGCAATCGTTGATGATGTAGCTCAACTCGCCCGAGGTCAGGCGGCTTGAACAGGCGGTGAAGACCAGCCCGGCGTACATCGCCCCCCAGACGACTTCAAGGTAGCGGGCGTTATTTTCCATGCAGAGGGCGATGTGGTCACCGGGGCGCAGGCCGGCGTCGTGAAACACGCGAGCGAGTCGGTTGGCGCCGTCGTCGAGCCGAGCGTAGGTCACCACTTCCCCGGTGGACGCCATGATGTAGGCGGCCCGGTCTGGATTGGTTGCTGCGTGGTCCCCTGGAAATCCCATGGGTCTGACAATAGCGAGGTGGCTGGCGCGACTGGTCGCGAACTACCGTGGCATCGTGGATTCAGAGGCGGCTCTTTTCGAGCGATTCAGGGGGCTGATGAATCATGGTCACTGGACGTTGGGTGAGGCCGCCATCCTCCTGGCCGGTTACCAGCATCCGTCGGTAGACGTCGACGAAACGCTGCACGAACTCGATGTTCTCAGCGCCACGGTGACCACGCCAACTCTGGACGGCCTGGTCGCCACCCTGTTCGGCGAAGGTGGCTTTACCGGCAACTCCAACGACTACTACGACCCCGACAACAGCTATTTGCATCGTGTCCTTCAGCGCCGTGTTGGTATCCCGATCTCGCTGGCTGTGGTGGCGATCGAGGTCGGTCACCGCTGCGGTGTGCCGCTGTCGGGCGTGGGATTTCCCGGTCACTTTCTGCTGCGTGACAAGGTGGACCCAACGGTGTTCATTGATCCCTTTGGCGGCGGAACGTACCTGACGGAAGCCGAGTGCGTGGTGTGGTTCCACCGTCAGCATCCCGCCGGTGCAGCCTGGAGTCGGGACTTCCTGGAACCCGCCGACAACGCGACCATTCTCACCCGCATGATCAGCAACCTGTTGGCGGTGTATCAGCAGCGTCGCGACCTGGCCGGCGTGAGGTGGCTCATGAAACTGCGCTGCGCCCTGCCGAACGCGACCCCGGCCGACCAAGCCAACTTCGCCCGCCTCATGTCTCCGCTCAACTAGAGCACACGGAGGCGACGGTGAGGATACCGCCGAGTAACATGGGGCTATGACCGTCGTCACCCCCGTTGCTACTCCCGTCGCTACTGATGAACAGCACATCGTTGACCTTTGTGACGAACTGCTACGTACCCATCCGCCGACCAGCACCGAGGCTCGCACCTTCCTTGGTCGTCAATACGATATGGGCCTGGCATGGGTGCACAATCCGATTGGCGAGGGCGGCCTCGGGCTATCGCCTCGGTTACAGAAGACCATCAACGAACAGCTCTACGTGGCAGGTACGCCCAACCCTGTCGCCCGCAATCCAATCGGCCATGGCATGTGTGCGCCCACCGTCGTCACCTGGGGGAGCGAGGCGCAAAAGCAGCGCTACTTGCGTCCGCTTTTCACCGGTGACGAAATTTGGTGTCAGCTCTTTTCCGAGCCCGGATCCGGTTCCGATTTCGGCGGCCTGTCGGCCCGTGGCGTGCGTGACGGTGACGAATGGATCTGCAACGGCCAAAAGGTGTGGACCACCCTCGCCCACCTTTCCAAGTGGGGACTGCTGGTCGTTCGCACCGACAGCGAAGCGGTGAAGCACGCTGGTCTCACTGCGTTCGTGGTCGACATGCAGGCGCCCGGCGTTGAGGTGCGGCCGCTGTTTCAGATGACCGGTGAGGCCGAGTTCAACGAAGTGTATTTCACCGACACCCGCATTCCCGACAGTGAGCGACTTGGCAATCCGGGCGACGGTTGGCGAGTGTCGCTTACAACGCTCATGAATGAGCGGGTCTCCATCGGCGGGGCCATTCCGCAGAAGGGCGCAGGCCCCATCGCCGACGCGATGCGCGTCTGGAAGGGCCTTCCCGAAGATCAGAAGAATCCGGCCACGCGAGATGAGCTGATGAAGTTGTGGATCCGTGCCGAGCTCTTGCGGCTCACCAACATCCGCGCTTCGCAGAACCGCAAAATGGGTGACCCCGGTCCCGAAGGCTCGGTCGCCAAGCTCGCCATGGCCGAGCTGTACAAGGACATCTACGCGTTCGCGGTCACGGCGATGGGCCCCGAAGGGATGCTGTACCGCGAGTACGAAATGAGCCGTCCGAACACCGCGATGGCCAACGACTACCTGCAGAAAACGTTCCTACGTAGTCGGGCCAACTCGATCGAAGGCGGCACCAGCGAAGTCATGCGAAACATCCTGGGCGAGCGAGTGCTCGGCCTACCCGGTGACGTCCGCGTCGACCGCGACAAACCGTGGAGCGAAGTTCCCCGCAGCTGATTAAAGCTCGTTTGCCGTTGAGGCAAGGGTTTAGCGAACGTGCAGTAGTACGCCCAGAAAGGTTGCTGCCAGCGAGCCCAACAGCCCGAGTGCGCCACCGATGGCGAGCGCGGCTTTCGACTTTGACACGACATGCACCGCGGACGCGACACCGGCGATGGTTACCATGACCAGTTTGAGCGCGAGGGTGATCTGATACGCCGTGGAGGTGTCGGCAACCTTGACGGCCGCGACGTTCCAGATGCCCGTGGCGAGGAGCAGCGCAAAAGCTGGCCAGGCAATTCGGTTGTAGGCCCGGGCCATGGTGCGAGGTGCATCGGGATGAAGCGTACGAAGGCCGCCGAGCAAGCCAGCAAGGGTGATCTGGCCACCCACCCACACGGTGGCGGCCAGGACATGCAGGAAGATGCGAACGGTGGCAAGGCTGGGGGAAAGCACGATGAGAGCCTGTCAGTTCGACAGGGCAGCGAGCACATCGCTGGCTTTGAGCTTGCGATCGTCGAGACCACCGGGCTTTCCGCCAAGCAGGACCGACGCGCCGAGATCGATGGCGTTTTGTAACTCGCGGATGTTGCGCGGTGGTGGGAAGTATTCGTCTTCGTCGGTGACCTTCACTTGCTCGATACCGTTCACCGGTGCAAGACGAGCGAGCACGGCTTCCACCAGTTCATCGGGTGCCGACGCACCGGCCGTCACGCCGACGATCCCTTCAAGATCATCGGGCAGTTCATCGGCAGTGTTGATGCGATAGACCCGATCGCAACCGGACTGCCGTCCGAGCTTTTCGAGGGCACGTGTGTTGGATGAATTGGCTGAGCCGATGACGATCATGGCGTCACAACGCGGTGCCATGGCCATGAGCGCCGACTGACGATTGGTGGTAGCAAAACACAGATCACTGCGGCCCGGTGTCCATGCGTCGGGGAAGCGGGCGAGCGTGGCGTCCTGCACGGCTGCCCAGTCCCGGTGCGACAGCGTTGTCTGGGCTAACAACGCGACAGGGGCATCGAACTGGGGGAGCGCCAGTACTTCTTCAGCCGATTCCACCCGGTTCATGGACAAGGGTGCAACGGCCATGGTGCCGACTGCTTCCTCGTGCCCGTCGTGACCGATGTAGACAATCTGAAAGCCTTTGCCCGCCCGCACCTTGACTTCGTGGTGGACTTTTGTCACAAGCGGGCACACCGAATCAACCACGTAACTGCCAGTGCCATGGGCCGCTTTGACAACCTCGGGAGCCGAGCCGTGGGCAGAAAGCATGATGGGGAAACCTTCCGGAACGTCCGCGATATCGTCCACAAAGATCACGCCCATGCCGGTGAAACGGTCGACCACGATCTTGTTGTGGACAATCTCATGGAAGCAGTAGACGGGCGGCTCAAAGCTGCGCACCAACCATGCCAAGGCCTTGATTGCCATCTCTACTCCGGCGCAAAAGCCGCGGGGCGACGCAAGGAGCACTCGGTCAATAGGCACATGGTCAGGCTACCCTTGACGGTCGTGTCTGCCCCTGTTGTCGTCTCTGTTGCACCCGGTTCCCCGGCCGAACGCGCCGGAGTTCAGGTCGGAGACCAGATCCTGTCGCTCAATGGCGAAGTTCCCCGTGACGTATTGCAATGGCGCTGGCTGGCCGATGAGGCCGACCTTGAACTCGATGTGCGACGCGGCGGCGCGGAGATCACGCTCGACATTCCCAAGAACGCGGGCGAGGCGCTTGGCGCCCAAGTGCAGTCTGCGCTGTTTGATCAGGTGCGTACCTGCGACAACCACTGCGAGTTCTGCTTTATCTACCAATTGCCTCCGGGCATGCGAAAGAGCCTGTATCTGAAGGACGACGACTACCGCTTGTCATTCCTTTACGGCAACTTCACCACGCTCACCCGCTTCACCGAACTCGATCTCGAACGGGTGATTACTGAGGGCCTCAGCCCGCTCAACGTAAGCATCCACGCGACGGACCCCGAGGTACGCACCCGCATGTTGCGGAACCGCCGGGGCGCTACCAGCCTGCGCTGGCTGCGACAGTTGCTCGACCACGGCATCACCGTGCATGGCCAAGTAGTGGTCTGCCCCGGCGTGAACGACGGCGCGATCTTGGACGACACGTTGGCCGGCGTGCTCGATCAGTACCCCGAGTTGGCCAGCGTTGCCGTGGTGCCGCTCGGCATCAGCCGCTACAACAATGAGGCAGCCATGCGCGCCCACACGTTGGAAGAGGCCCAAGTCGTGGTCGACACCATTACCGACTGGCAGGACATCTTTTTGACGGTGCTGGGCAAGCGAATGGTCTTCGCAGCTGACGAGTACTACCTATTGGCGCAACGACCTTTCCCGCCAGCCGAGACCTATGGCGATTTCCCCATGCATGAGGACGGCATCGGCATGGCCCGCACGTTCGAGCTGGAATTCACGGGACAAACCGACGATGTCATCGGCCCGCAAAGCGGCTTCTTTGCTGCCGTCGACGGTGCGCCGGCCGAGTATTACCGGGCACCCCGAGCGCCCGGAACGGTGACCTTGCGGCCACGTCGCAACGCGCCGGTAGGCGTGCTCACCAGCACCGCAGGATCGGCGATTTTGACGCCGCTGGTGGCCTCCTTGGACCGAAAAGATGTGCGTCTTATCACCGTCGCCAATGACTTCTTTGGCGGAAACACCTGCGTTACCGGTTTAATGGTGGGGTCGGACCTGCAGCGAGTGCTGGCCGCTGAGCCCGACGGGCACCGCTACCTGTTGCCCGATGTCTGTCTGTCTGAAGGCCGTTTTCTCGATGGCCTGACCCCAGCCGATCTTCCCCGCCCGGTGGAGATCGTGCCAACGAATGGCATCGCGTTGCGCCGTGCCCTGGAAGGAAAGCAATGACGCTCCCCGTCGTCGCAATTGTGGGCCGACCCAACGTCGGAAAAAGCACCTTGATGAACCGCATCCTGGGCAAGCGCGTGGCCATCGTGGAAGACCGCCCTGGCGTTACCCGCGATCGCAAAGAAGTCGAAGCCGAGTGGCTCGACGTGCCGTTTTTGCTGGTGGATACCGGCGGTTGGTTGCCGGGTGGTTCGGAGCTGGACGAGAAGGTTTCTCGCCAGGTCGAAAAGGCAGTGCTCGACGCTGACCTTGTGTTGTTTGTCTGCGATGCCTCGGTGGGCATTATCGAAGAGGACGCTGCCGTTGCTGAGTGGCTTCGTCGCAGTGACAAGAAGGTGATGGTGATCGCCAACAAGAGCGACAACGACCGACGCGAAACCGAGATGTGGGAGTTCCTCACCCTCGGCCTAGGCGAGCCGATACCGGTAAGCGCGTTGCACGGCCGGCGTTGCGGCGACATGCTCGACGTTCTTGTTTCGCATTTCGCGGCCCCGGAAGCGGGCGGAGATGATGACGATGACGACGGTGACTCGGCCCTTGAACTGCTACCGAAGATTCCGGCCGTTGCTATCGTTGGTCGACCGAACGTGGGCAAGAGCACGCTGTTCAACCGTCTGATCGGTGACGACCGCGCTGTTGTCCACGACATGCCCGGCACCACCCGTGATGCCGTGGACACCATCGTCGACACGGTGAACGGCCAGATCAAGTTTGTTGATACCGCTGGAATGCGCCGCAAAGCCAAGATCGAAGAAGGCCCCGAGTACTACAGCTTCGTGCGGGCTCTTCGCGCCGTCGACGAGAGCGACGTCGCGTTGCTGGTTATTGACGCCACCGACGGCGTAAGCGCACAGGATCAGCGTCTGGCCGAGCGTGTCGACGCCTCGGGTTGCCCGATTGTGGTCATCCTCAACAAGTGGGAGCTAATCGACGATGAAGAGGTGAAGCTGCAGATCGCGGCCGATGTCGCTCGCAAGCTGCACTTCATCGGCGACGCCCCGGTGCTCAAGGTGTCGGCGTTGACCGGCAAGGGCGTGCACAAGTTGTTGCCCGTGTTGGCCGATGCGGTGGAGCAGTATCACCGTCGTGTGCCCACGCAGGCCGTCAACAAAGCGATTGCGGCGGCCCAGCAGGCGCAGCCCGGGCCCCACGGGCAAAAGGTGCTGTACGCGGTGCAGGGCGCGACCGATCCGCCCACGTTCACCCTGTTCGCCAACAAGGAGATTTCGCCCTCGTATCTCCGCTACCTCGAACGCACCATCCGCGAGCGATTCAAGCTTGGCGCGGTGCCCATCAAGCTCCGCGTACGGAAACGTTCCACCTGAGTCGTCATGCCGTGGTGTGATCCGTGCGCAAAGTTTTGGACGCCGACCTCGATGAACGAGGACGGCTCGTGCCCCGATTGTGGTCGTGAGCTCGATCCTGTGGTGGGGCCGACCGTAACGGCGAAGGATCTGAATCTGAAGGAGTTGGCAGGGGAGGAAGGCAAAGTTCCCTGGCACTTCAAACTGATGATCGTCGCTCTTGCGCTCTACCTCGGCTGGCGCCTCCTTCAACTCGTGCTCTGGCTATTTCGGTAACTGGTTCGCCGGTCTCAGCCGGAGACGGCTAAGGTTGCAAGGTCCACGGGCTGTGGCGCAGCTTGGTTAGCGCGCTTGACTGGGGGTCAAGAGGCCGGAGGTTCAAATCCTCTCAGCCCGACAACAAAAGACCTGGTCAGAGCCGGTGCCAAAAGCACCGGCTCTGCTGGTTTTCGGCCCGTGAGAACATTTTGAGAACGAAAACTACGTGACATGTTCTCAAATCGGTGCTGAGGTGTGTCACCAACTTGCGGGACTGTGACCTTGAGCCCTTCAAGCGCAAAACCTGCCCGTGGCACGATGCAGACGCATCTCGGCTCGGCCTAAAACGACGCCAGCCCGCCCCCCGGAAGGGGTGGGCCAACGACGGTGTGGAACTTACTTCTACTAGTTAATTTCGGCTTGGAGGTCTACGATCACCCGCCAGTCGGTGGAGGCGTAGGCGGAAATGCCATTGCCCGCACTGATAGCCGTGGTGTTCGACGACGGGACGTTGGCGCCGAAGTTCACGTTTGATGTTGTGGGCTTGGGTGACTGATCGCCATAGATCGTGGCGAACCCGGCACCGGTCGTATCAACTGCGGTCACGTTGACGTACCGGATGCTGTTCGAGGCGGGTAGCAGATTCGTGACACCGGCCTTCATACGGCTGGCCGCGTTGCGGGTATCGAGCAGACGACCAGCGTGCGAGGTATCCACACGCTCGGCCGGCAGGCTTCCCATACGGTCCATCAGCAGATGAGCCGGGGTGGAGGAGAACATGCAGACCTTGCCGTTTGCATCGGGCTTCACCAGCGCGGCAGCCGCACGAGTTTCACCCGACTGGAAGTTCAGGTTCGATGAGTCCGGCTTCGGTGAGGCACACGGCCACACCGTGACGAAACCGGCATCTTTCGGATCGATCACCGTGATGTTCACGAAGGTG
>JAYTKG010000621.1:0-4673 GCA_043730435.1 Acidimicrobiia bacterium
TTGCAGCAACCTTTAGGGCGGCGGTCTTTCCTGAACCGGCAGGTCCGACGACGGGGAGGAATTGGTTGCTGCTCGATGTGATTGCAGCAACCATTCGGGTTTGGTCGTCGCCAAGGGTGTGGCCGGTGGTGTGTTCCCAGTCGTGGCGGGCTGCAGCAACCATTTCGGGTGGAATGGAATGGTTGCTGCGACCATGGGTGTATGCGGCGATGACTGTTCGCTCGAGGTCCAGCATTGCGGCCGTTGAGTACCAGTTCGTTTCGCCGGTGCGGGTGATCTGGCCCGTGGTCATATCCAGTGCGACGACGTTTTGCTGCGTGAGGTAGGCTGTCGGTAAGGCGGTCGATGTCGTTGTAAGCGAGGCGGGTTCCAGTGCCATGGGTGCCGTCCCATTCGACGATTGCTTGCACGACATCTCGCCGGGAGAACACGGCGTTGGATTTGGTGACGCCGCTGGGGGAGTCAAGCCACCTCACCACGTTGGCTTGATTTTCCTCGCTGAGTTGGTGGTTTTCGATGGATTGCTGTTGAAGTTGCTGCCACCGGTCATTGTTCAAGCCGAGGGCGTCGAGTTGGTTCGACCATTGCTGTTCGAGTGAATCCCAGTCGGCCGGGCCGTGCTTCCGTGTCCGGGTGGCGAGCGCTGCGGTGTCTCGCGCTGCGGCGGAGTCGAGGCCGAGTTCGTCGGTGAGCGTGGTGATCTCGGTGCGCCGTGTGGAGAAGGCGGTGATCATCGGCCGGGTGACGCCATCAATGTCGGCGAGACCTCGTTCGACGGGCTGCCAGGCGATGCCCAGTTGGTCGGTGAGGTGCCGACGGGTGACGGCACCTGCGACGTATCCGGCGGTCTTGGCGTGATGATGGAGGAGGCGAGAATCGAGTGCTTGGGTGCGCCCGTCGGCGGCTCCAATGTTTGCGATGACGACGTGGTCGTGGAGTTGCGGTTCAAGGTTGCGGTTCGTGATGTGCCGAAACGACGCGGCCCAAACACCATCGGCTTTCACCGCTGATCTTCCTCTGCGAACGGCGAGTGCTTGGTCTTCGAGATAGGCGACGGCGGCGTTCGTGCCGGCATCGAGTGCTTTCTCGATGATGCGCCTTTGCTCAGGGTTGCTACGTGCCCATACAAGTGAAATGGACTTCTCAAACGACACTGTCACGTCATAGGCAACGACAACCTTCGGTTCTTTGCGCGATGCTACGAACCGTTCAACTTCGTCTCGCCGGAATGACCAGTCGCCAGATTGGATGCGCTTTCCGATCAGGATCGGCTTCGTTCCGAGTCCGTTTCCGTGTTCTGCAGCAACCATTCGGATGTACCGATCGGTCGTGCCAACAAGCGCAGCAACCTGTGCGCTCGAGAGCAACTCCTCCGGTGGGCCGTGTTGAGCTACCTCGAAGATCGGCTGCGCGGCCTTCGCCCTGCCAGCGCTTCCATTTCCCAACACGAGCAACTCGTTGGTCGCCGGATGCCGTCCCTCAAGCACACGACGGAATTCATCGGGGTTCACCGGGCCGCTGAGTTGATGAGCATCGACTCCACGGCCTCGCCACGTGCCGGGCTGAGTTGGAGTGTCCGCGAAATACCCAACGAGCGATGCATTCGGCTCGGGCCGACGGGCGGAGCCTCGGTGCAAGTAGTCGATGATCTGATCGATTGCCGATCCGATGTCTGACTGATTGGAGCCAAGTGGGGTAACTGCAACGATGGGCACTCATTGGTATTCGGCGAAACCACGTTGCCTACGCAATCAAGGCTTTTTGGAAATCAGAAGCTCCATCAGCTTCAAGGTCGCCGAACTGTCCGAAGCGCCGTCGTCATTCACTGGGCCCACAGACAAGTTCGGTGAAGCGAAAAGCGGTACGGCAAGTGTGGTGAGGAGATCCATTCGCTTGTCCGCAGGGAACTCGTCAAGAAATGGCTCAACGGTTGCGAGCCTCAGCACCATGTCCTTTGCTTCGGCGCTGTGCCGTCTATGCCACGCAGCTTGTTTGGCTGCAAAAATAGCTATCCCAGTAATTGCAGAGGAAACAACAAGGTGAGTGACAATGCTTGCCCACTCCCGAGAGGAGAGTTGTGATGAAGCCTGTGGCGATGCGTCCACGACATCAATTGCCGTCCAGCCAAGAAATCCGACGAGGCCCAAACAAGCGAGCGTCAGCAATCTCCATGACCAGGCTGCGATCGTCTGTGTTCTGCCATGCTCAGCGTAAGCGCTGCTATTCGCATTGAGGGCTAACTTTCGAACAAGCGGATGGCCTCTTTCAACCATCGAACTGAGTTCAGCGAGCGCGGCCTCGGCCTTACCCTTGACCTGGTGAATCGATTCAAGAGCGATTTTGGATGCTGCAGCCGATTGCTCCGGAAATGCGAGTCCCAGGGCAAGGGGGAACGCTGATGCTTCCAGGGCGATAAGCCCTTCGCCGACTATGACCTGAAGTTGCGGTGTAAAGGTCGAGAGCGGCCTATCGGCATTCGAAGTTTGCTCGGCACTGATGGAGTTGCCCAAAAGGAAGGCGGCGTCGGCGAACCGATTCCAGGACAACGTCGGGATCAATCCGGCATTTTCTGGATCGATTCGATGCACGACCTTGAGGAGCGAAGTGACGAGGTCCAGATTTATCTTGTCCTCCCCAAGGACGCCAAGAAGGACTTTCAAGGAGGACGAAACGGCGTCTTTGGAACTCCGGAAGGATTTGTCTGAGTCGTCCACGGGGTTAAGTCTCGCAGAACAGTCGGAGCTTCCAACGGAAGCTCCCAGTGTGTATCCATTTTCTCCGGAGTTGCTGCAACCTTGATGCGTTCACGAGACTTGCGTTTCTTGGTGTCGCGTGGGATTACTCGTTGGGATCGCCGATGATCACGTGGTTGTCGTGGGAGAGGTGTACGTGGGTTGGTCGAAGCGCTTTGAGTTTCGCGATGCTGTCGGATGCTTGTTTGGCACTGGTTGCGTCGTGAAGATTTGTTTCTCGTACGTTTGAGGTTTCCCAGTCATTGGCGGTCCACAAGCATTGTCCGGCGATGATGATGGTTTCGTTGCTGGATCGTATAACCACTGATTGATGTCCTGGTGTGTGACCGGGCGTATGAAGCACCGATATTCCGTCTGCAATTTCGCAGTCGCCGTCGATGACCGTCGGATCGATTGAGGGGCATCTTGGCCCATGCGGCCACGGTGTAGAAGGGGTCAGAGGCAAGCACGTCGATCTCGGCTTGTTGCGCATAGATCGATGCCGACGGGAAGGACTGGTTTTGTCCGCAGTGATCGAAGTGAAGGTGGGTGTTCACGATGGTCAAGGCCGAGTCGGGGTCAATGTTGCGACTCGTTAACTCGGCGCGTAAGTCGCTTGTGAGTGGGCGGTACCAGTTGTCGATGTGCTCATTGCCGGTGCCGATTCCGGTATCGACGAGGATCGGTCCATCGGGATGGTGAATGACGAAGGCGTTCACGGGGAAGCCAGCGAAGGTCGGCCCGGCTTCGGGGTGGAAGTCGGGGAGTGCCGTCACACGTGCTGCTTCGATGACTTCGACGAGCGGTGTGTGTTTCAGCATGGCGTCGAGTCTTGTCCAAACTTGCAGCGAGGTATCGGGCGAAGTCGAGATACCTTGCTGCGGAAATTGTTCACTGACGCGAAAGAACCGCCGGTGTTCGTTCCGGCGGTCCCTCGGCTAAACGTGAATGGTTAGATGGCGGTGGCGAGTAGTTCCTCGTGGGCGGCTGCCAGGGTTGGGCATTTCTTGGCGAGTCGGGCGAGTTGGGTGGTGCTGAGAGTCGCGGCTCGTCGACGTAGGTAGAGGGTGTGCGGTTCGGTGGGGAGCGTGTAAGCAAAGTGGAATGACGCGAGGCGTTGTAGGGCTCGGGTGAGTCGGCCCGGTGATGTTCCGAGCGACCATGCCAGTTCGTCGTAGTCGATGTTGATCGGGGTCTCGTCGCTCGGCGGCAACCATGCAACCAAGTGGGTCCACGCCAGAAACGCGCTCGGACCAATTTCGGGTAGAAAGTAATAGGCCGCGTAGGACGATTCGGGTTCGTGAATGTTGGCGGTTGGGGTGAAGCCGGCGGCGATGGTGATGAGTCCTTCGAACGGGGTGAGGTCGTAGGCGGCGTTGCGGCTCATTGTGCTAGCTCGACGATTCCGACGGTTGCTGCGGCAACGATTGGCGCGAGTGCTCGGGCGATTGGGCGGGGGAGTCGTGTGGTGAGGATTCCGGCGTCGATGATTCGGGCGGTTTCGATGTCGGCTGTGATGGTTGCGGTGACGGGCATTCCGAGGACGGTTTCGATGTCGGCGGGGCTGAGTGATCGGCCGGGTTCGGTGATGACAACAACGTGTGTCGGTTTGGGAATGCGGATTGCGTTTCGTACGGCGAGGTAGCAGTTTCGGGTGACGTGCACGCGTTGGTCGGCAGAGGCTGGCCATTCGGTGTTGGTAAGCGCGCAGTCGATAACAACCGTGTCGTATTCGCCGAGTCCGCCGGTGATTAGTCCATACGTGTACGTAGTAAAAGCGATTGGCCCGGTTCCTCGTGCGATGAGGTCAAGTCGGTCACTGATTGGAATGGTGATGTCGGCCAGGGTGACGTTGGGGTTTGCGAGGTAGTCGGCGAGTCCGGGGCCGTGGTGTTCGGGTCGTCCGAGGATGGCGGCAAGATCTCCGCCGGTGTCGATTAG
>JAYTKG010000622.1:0-20071 GCA_043730435.1 Acidimicrobiia bacterium
GGCAACTTGCCCATGGCCGCAGTACGAGGACTCAACACCCAAAGCGACTCGACCGTTCGAGCAGCTGGGTACGACGCCGAGATGAAGGCCTGGCCCACCGTTTCCGTCACGCTGGCTCATGCCATGAACGCCATCAAGGGCGAAGCAAACATTGTGAATAGGCGGCGCTCGTGGTCGAACCCGCTCGATGCATCGCTGTACGCCAACTCCGTCGATCGACCGACCTACGAGGCAATGATGAGTGCGGTTCGAGCGGCGCTTCCCGATCTGCGTCGATGGATGCGATGCAAAGCCGAGTTGCACGGATACGTCGGCGGCCTGCAATGGTCTGACCTCTTCGCTCCACTCCCGACATCGCCTGCTGAAGTGTCGTGGAGCTATGGCTGCGATCAAGTGCGCGAGGCGTTCGCCGCGTACTCACCGTCCCTCTTGGCACTGGCCAACCAAGCCATGTCAGATCAGTGGATCGACGCCGAACCACGGTCAGGCAAACGAGGCGGCGCGTTCTGTTCATCGCTCAAGGGTGACCGTTCGATCGTGCATCTCAACTGGTCGGGCTCGGCCGACAACGTATCCACGTTGGCCCATGAGTTGGGCCACGCTTATCACAACACGCAGTTGGCTTTTCGTACTCCAATGCAACGAGCACTGCCGATGGCGCTGGCCGAGACGGCCAGTATCTTTTGCGAAACATTGCTGACCGAAGCCGGTCTCCGACAGGCGACTCCAGTTCAGCGCCTCAGCCTTCTGGACACCGACCTCATCGGTACCAATCAGGTGGTGGTCGACATCTTCTCCCGTGTGCTCTTTGAAACGGAAGTGTTCGCCCGCCGCCAGAAACGTTCCCTCACCGGCGACGAGATGTGCGAGCTGATGGCTCAATCGCAGCACGAGGCCTACGGTGACGGGCTGGCCGAAGGGAGCAAACATCCCTACATGTGGGCAGTGAAACCGCACTACTACAACGCCCATTTCTACAACTGGCCATACACATTCGGGCTGCTTTTCGGACTCGGCCTCCACGAGGTCTACAAGGGTGACCCCGACCATTTCCGAACCGGCTACGACGACCTCCTTTCCAATGTCGGTATGGCCTCGGCAGTCGACCTTGGCCAACAGTTCGGCATCGCGGTTGATGACGAAGCGTTCTGGCACGGCAGCCTCGACATTGTCCGCCGCCGGATAGCCGAATACGAAACGCTTGCCGCCGGCGCGAAGATGGTGACATGACCACCTTCCTGGTCATTAACGCCTACGGCCTCTGCAGCACCTATGGCAGGATCGAAATCGCCTAAAGCCGTCAGCTGAAGACGAAACGGCTGGCGTGTGTTAGGTCAGCGGGGCATGTTGAGGTAGTTGTAGATCGTGATGCGGCTCACGCCGAGGGCATCGGCGACCTGGTCGACGGCGCGGCGCATGGTGAACGCGCCACGTTCATCAAGAAGCCGTACCACGCGCTGCTTCTCCTCACGACTCAATGACGTGAAGTCGGCACCGATCTCGGCGACAACACCTTCCACCAGACGGTCAATCGCGCCGTGCAGCGGCGGCGTTCGCAGGGCTCCCACCACTTCGCCATCCCATACCAACGGAATGTCGCTTGCGGTCTGATTGGCCGTCGTCACAACTTCGCCGCCGAGCGCCGTCGCAACAGGTGCCATCGACGCAAGAAACTTCGCTACCTCGTTGGTCACGTGGAGACCTGGAACGAAATGCGGGTCGCTCCCGCGGCGAAAGCGTCGAGCAGGATCTTTTCCAAAGCAGCGGCTATCTGGCCGACCGAGCCCTTCCCGACGTTGGAAAACGGACCCATATCGACGCCCAGCCCAGCCTCGTTCGCAGCGTCAATTGCCGCCGTCACATGGGCCCCGGGCTGACCCTCGACAAATGGTTCGACGGTAAATCCCAGGACAGCTGGTCGGGTTGACATCACAAAACGATAGTGGTGTGACGGATACCCCTCGAACTTGTACGAAAAATCAACCCGATTCGGTCGCCCATGTCGAGGGGGTTCACTACCTTCGAGGCAGTCATGGGAGTGCGACCTTCAACCTGTCTCGTCATACGAGCGGTGGGTCACGACCCCCGTTCCGACCAGCTTTTGGCCGATGCTCACGCCCTCGGCATCTCGGGACTTACCGCGGTCACCTGCATGGATTTAGTGTTCTTTGAGGGCTCTGTCGACAACAAGACGGTCCAGCAGGTCAGCCAGCGTCTTCTGAGCGACCCGCTGCTGCGCACCGTCTCCACCCACACCAAAGCAAGGGCCGGAGTCATCGTGGTGGAAACGACCTTGCTGCCCGGAGTAACCGATGCTCGGGCGGAAGCCATCGTGCGTGGCGCCAAACTTGTCGGTCTGGGTGACATCGGCCAGGTCGCCACCGGCCGCCGGTTCGAGCTGACCGGCGCTCTTCGCGACGAAGATCTGCAACACCTTGTCTTTCGGCTGCTCGCCAATGCGGTCATCGAGAAGTCAGCCATCGGTGAGGTCATTCCAACGTTCGTGAGCGGTGACTCCACGGGTCCAGCCGAAGTGGTACCCGTCACGTCGTTGTCGTCCGACGAGCTGCTCGCGCTTTCGTCGGAGCGAGGTATGGCGCTCGATGTGGTCGAGATGGCGGCCATCGCCAATCACTATCGAAAGCTTGATCGTGAGCCGACGGACGTCGAGTTGGAGATGATCGCCCAAACCTGGAGCGAGCACTGCAACCACAAGACGTTCCGCGCTCAGATCACGTTCACCGACGGCACCACGGCGGTGCCATTACTGAAGCAGCTGCGGGCTGCCACCGATCAGATAAACGCGCCGTGGGTGCACTCTGCGTTCGTCGACAACGCCGGCATCATTGCGTTCGACGATCATTTCGATCTCGCCATCAAGGCCGAGACCCACAACCATCCCTCGGCAGTTGAGCCGTTCGGCGGCTCGAACACAGGCGTCGGTGGCGTGGTGCGCGACGTGCTCGGCGTTAGTGCCCGACCGATCGCGTTGACCGACATTTTGTGCTTCGGGCCAACCGATCTTCCTATTGATGACCTGCCGGCCGGAGTGCTGCACCCGCGGGTGATTCGGGCTGGCGTGATCGCCGGAGTGGCCGACTACGGAAACAAGCTTGGCGTGCCCACCGTGTCAGGCGCCATCGTGCACGATGAGGGCTACACCGCGAATCCGCTCGTATTCTGCGGATGCGTCGGTGTGCTGCCTCGAGGCTCGAACCCCACCGAACCGCGCCCCGGGGATCGCATCGTGGTCATCGGCGGACGCACCGGGCGTGACGGTATTCGCGGCGCAACATTCTCCTCTATGACTATGGATGCCACCACTGGTGACGTGGCCGGAGCCAGCGTTCAGATCGGCGACCCGATCGTGGAAAAGGGTCTGATCGATGTCATCCTCGCCGCTCGTGATGCCGGGTTGTATTCGGCCATCACCGACTGCGGTGCCGGCGGGTTGTCGTCCTCGGTTGGCGAGTTGGCATCCCGACTCGGGGCCACGATCGATCTCGATCTGGTCCCTCGCAAGTACGCCGGGTTGGCGTCCTGGGAAGTGTGGTTGTCGGAAGCGCAGGAGCGCATGGTGCTGGCCGTCCCCAACGTCGCCCCGTTGCAAGCCATCTGCGACCGGTACGAAGTGGAACTGGCCGACATTGGTTCGTTCAGCGACGATCAGCTGCTCATCCTCCGTTCGGGCGGCGAGATTGTGGCCGAGATGGGCATGGGGTTCTTGCACGACGGTTGCCCCACCCGCAACCTCACGGCTGCGCTGCCTTCAACGCCGCCGCCTACCCACTCATCGCGTTCGGTCCCTGACCTGGCGACAGCTCTCCTGGCCTTGCTGGCCCATCCTTCGTTGCGCTCCAATCAGGATGTTGTGTCGGGCTACGACCACGAGGTACTCGGCGGCACCGCGGTTCGCCCCTACGGTGGTGCGGTCGGTGATGGTCCGTGCGACGCTGCGGTCGTCATTCCCTTCGGCACGTCGGGCGACAAGGCAATGGTGCTGGCCTGTGGTGTGAATGCCCGCTTCGGAGCGCTCGACGCCTACCGCATGGCCCGGGCCTGTGCCGATGAAGCCATGCGCAACATCGTGGCTGCCGGTGCCGACCCCGACCGGGTCGCGCTGCTCGACAACTTCTCATGGGGTGATCCACGCCGCCCCGAAACGCTCGGAACGCTTGCCTCTGCGGTCGCTGGCTGTGTGGATGCCGCCCTGGCCCATCGGGCCCCGTTCGTGTCGGGCAAGGACTCGCTCAACAACGAGTACCTCACGTCCTCGGGCGAGCGCCGCTCCATTCCCCCGACACTGGTCATCACGGCAGTCGGGCGGGTCACCTCGCTCGATCATGTCGTCACCAGCGATCTCAAGGCCGCTGGCAACGCGGTCCTGCTGGTCGGTTCCACCCGCGATGAACTGCGCGGCAGCCACCTCGACGCCGTTCTCGGCATCGACGGTCCCGGGGACGTTCCGGCGCCCGACCCCGACGCGGCCGAGCGCTACCGCCAGATGCACCAAGCGATCACCTCGGGGTTGGTTCGTTCTTGCCACGATCTGTCCGAAGGCGGCCTCGCCACTGCGGCCGCCGAGATGGTTATCGCCGGTCGGCTTGGCCTGTCGCTCACCGTCGAGGGTGACCCGGTCGTCAGTCTGTTCAGCGAATCCACCGGCCGCTTCCTAGTGGAAGTCGCACCGGGCGACGTCGAGGCGTTCTCCAGCATCGTGGCCGGCAGCGTCGTGCTCGGCACCGTCAGCGCCGACCCGGTTCTCTCCATCACGGCCGGCACCGGAGCAATCACGCTGCCCGTCGCCGACTTGGTGCACGCCTGGGCCGGTCACGTCCCCGGGGTGCAGCCATGACCGGTCACGCCGTACAGCTTTGTGATTCTGGAGTTGCTCTACGACATCAGAATCACATAGCTCTGCCCACAGACGGGCCGAGCCTGCGGCCAAGGCCAGTCACTGCCGTAAAGAGCCGCCGTTGCTTGTCCAGCCCGAAACAGCCCGGAGCCACGCAGTGACGTCCGTACCTGCTGTCGTGCTGAGCGCTCCCGGCACCAACCGGGACGTCGATGTTGCCGCTGCTCTTGAGTTGGCCGGTGCCAGCGTCACCATTGTGCCGTTGGCCGAGGCAGATACCACGGTGCTGCGCGATGCACGCCTGGCCGTGGTCGCTGGCGGGTTCTCGTTCGCCGATGCCCTCGGATCGGGCCGTCTCTTTGCGCTCGAAATGGCCGAACGCCTCGGCGAATCATTGGGCGAATTCGTTGCTGCCAAACGACCGCTGCTCGGCATCTGCAACGGCTTCCAGACACTCGTGCGGTCGGGCATTCTGCCCGGACCGTCTAGCCAAGCTGCGCTCGGCCACAACGCGCACGGTCGCTTCGAGTGCCGCTGGGTAACACTCAAGGCCGAGCCGACCAGTGCCTGCATCTGGACACAAGGCATTTCCGACGAACTGCTCTGCCCCATCGCCCACGGCGAAGGCAGGTTCCATGCCGAGCCCGAGATACTCACCAAGCTCGCCGCCAACGGACAGATCGCCTTGCGGTATCGGCGCCGTGACCGCTCAGCCGCCGATGGTGTATTCCCGTTCAACCCCAATGGTTCCGACGATGACATCGCCGGCATCTGTGACCCGACGGGCGTGGTTCTCGGCCTCATGCCGCACCCCGAGGATCATGTGCTCAGCCGTCAACATCCACGATGGACTCGTGGAGAAACATCTGGGTCGTGCCGCACCCTGTTCGCCAACGGTGTCCGCCACGCCAAGGAGCTCTAATTGACCACCACCCTGTCGCCCTACGTGCACTGCGACCTCGATCTGCCCGATAGTCGCAACGGCAAGGTCCGCACGTCCTATGGCCTAACGGAAGGTCGTCGGCTCTTCGTCACCACCGATCGCTTGTCGGCCTTTGACCGCATCGTCGCCGGCGTGCCCTACAAGGGTCAAGTACTCAATCAACTGGCCGTTTGGTGGTTCGAAACCACGCGTGACATCGTGGCCAATCACGCCCTGTCGATGCCGGATGAGAACGCGTTGATCGGCATTGAGGCCAAGCCTCTACCGGTCGAAGTAGTCGTGCGCGGCCGCATTACGGGGGTGACGTCCACGTCGCTGTGGCGTCGCTATCACGAGGGTGCCCGGGTCATCTACGGACACACCCTGCCCGACGGTTTAGTGAAGAACCAGGCGCTCCCCGCACCGTTAATCACACCCACCACCAAGGCCGAGCACGGCGCGCACGACGAAGCACTCACATGCGACGAAGTCGTCAGTCGTGGCTTGGTCGCCAAGCCGCTGTGGGATCACGTTCAGGACGTTGCCGTTGCGCTTTTCAACCGTGGTGTCGAGCAGGCCGCCAAAGCTGGCATCGTGTTAGCCGACACCAAGTACGAGTTCGGCCTCGGTCCCGACGGCGGGCTGCTGTTGATCGATGAAGTGCACACTCCCGATTCGTCTCGGTTCTGGGTGGCTTCCAACTTGGATGAGCGCCTGGCGACCGGTGAGGAGCCCGAGTCATTCGACAAAGAAGTCGTGCGCCGTGCCTTGGATGCCGTTGGCTTCCGCGGCGATGGCCCGGTGCCCGACATGCCACCTGAGATTTGGGTCGAGACCAGCGCCCGATACATTGATTGCTACGAGCGTCTCACCGGCCGCACTTTTGTGCCCGGTTCGTACCCGATCGGTCCCCGCCTCGCCGAACACGTAAAAGGTCTTTCATGACAGTTCAGCCCGTGGAACTTGCGACAAAACCGGTTGCCACGCGACCGGTCTTGTCGCAAAGCGCGAGCGAGTATCTCTCACCGGCTCGTGAGGATGACGCGCCGCACCATGAGTGCGGGCTCATCGGTATTAGTGCGCCGGGCGAGGAAGTTGCTCGACTGGCGTTCTTCGGTCTGTATGCACAGCAGCACCGTGGGCAAGAAGGCGCCGGCATCGCAGTGGCCGACGGCATCACCGCCGCGCTCTACAAGGACGTTGGCCTGGTCAGCCAGGTGTTCGACTCGGAATCGCTCGGCCACCTGGCCGGTGACCATGCCATTGGCCATGTGCGCTACTCGACCACTGGTTCGTCCACCGCTCGAAACTGCCAGCCGTTCCTGGTCGAGACGCAAAATGGGCCGCTCGCTATCGCCCACAACGGCAACCTGATCAATGCTGGGGACCTTCGCACCGAGCTGCTCCAGCGCGGTTATCCCCTTGCCGCGTCTAGTGACAGTGAGATCTTCCTGGTGATGCTCGCCGGCGCACACGGAGCCACCTGGGAAGAGCGTCTCGAGCGCACCATGACTGCCTGGAAGGGCGCCTACTCGCTGGTGATCCTGGTAGAAGATCGCGTGATTGCCGTGCGTGACCCGTGGGGGTTCCGGCCGCTCTCCGTTGGCCGACTGCCCGGCGGCAATTGGGCCGTGGCGTCGGAAACCTGCGCGCTGCGCACCCTTGGCTGCAGCGAAATCCAAGAGGTCGGTGCCGGTGAGATCGTGACCCTCAAGGGCAACGAGATGACCGGCCGTAAGCCGCTCTTCTCGGTGCCAAAAGAGGCTCGTTGCACGTTCGAGTTCGTGTACTTCAGCCGCCCCGATTCCACCTGGGATGACCGCAGCGTCCACATCGTTCGCCAGCGTCTCGGTGAGGAGCTGGCCCGTGAAGCACCGGCTCCGGCCGACATCGTGGTAGCTGTGCCCGACTCATCAACACCCGCTGGTATTGGCTACTCGCGTGAGAGCGGCATCCCGTTCAACGATGGCCTCATTAAGAATCGCTACATCGGTCGCACCTTCATCGAGCCGACCGCCCGCCTGCGTCAGCAGGGTGTGGCCATGAAGTTCAACGCCCTACCCGAAAATCTTCGGGGCAAGCACGTGGTCATGATCGACGACTCCATCGTGCGCGGCACCACCATGGGGCCCCTCGTGCAGCTCCTTCGTGATGCCGGAGCAGCCAGCGTGCATGTGCGCATCACGTGCCCGCCCATCGTGCACCCGTGCCATATGGGTGTCGACATGGGCACCTATGACGAATTGATTTCAGCGCAGCTTGATGTCGACAAATTGCAGGCGCTCATCAAGGCCGACTCTCTCGCGTTTCTTTCGCTCGACGGCATGATGCGCGCCATCGGCCGCACCGAGGGCTACTGCAACGCCTGCTTTACGGGCGACTACCCCATCGAGCTCGGCCCCCGCGGCGGCAAGAGCGCGTTTGAGGGCGTGCTGCGATGAAGATCTTGGTCGTCGGGTCAGGCGGGCGTGAGCACGCCATTGCCTGGAAGGTCGCCCAGTCGCGCTTGTGCACCGGACTATTCGTCGCACCGGGCAACGCCGGTACGCCGGGCCAGCGGGTTCCGTTACAGGCCACCGATGTCGACGGCATCGTTGCGTTCTGTCAGACCGAGTCGGTCGAACTCGTCATCATCGGACCCGAGACCGCGCTCGAAGCCGGGCTCGCCGATGCGCTCACCGCCGCCGGGGTCAAGGCCTTCGGTCCCACGAAGGCCGCAACGCAGCTTGAGTCGTCGAAGGCGTGGGCCCGGGCGTTCTGTGAGCGTCACGGCATCCTCGGTCCCCGCTCGGCGTCGTTCGATGATGTGGCCGGGGCGCAGGCTTGGGCTTCTGACATTGGTGCGCCGGTGGTCGTTAAGGCTGACGGACTTGCGGCGGGTAAGGGCGTCATCCTTCCGGCCGATGCTGCCGAAACCAACGCTGCCATCACCACGCTCCTGGCCGATCACGGTCGCATCGTGATCGAGGAACGACTCGTTGGTGAAGAGGTTTCGATCTTCGGCATCACCGACGGTCACACCGTTTTCGCCATGCCCGCCGCACAGGATCACAAGCGCATCGGCGAAGGCGACAAGGGGCCGAATACCGGTGGCATGGGCGCATACGCGCCGGCTCCCGTCTGCCCGTCTGCGCTCACCGAGCAGATCCGAGTCGAGGTGTTGCAGCGAGCGGTCGATGGCATGGCCGCCGAAGGCATCCCGTTCGTCGGCGTGCTCTTCGCTGGCATCATGCTCACCGTCGACGGTCCTCGGGTCATCGAGTTCAACGCCCGCTTCGGCGATCCCGAAACGCAGGCACTGCTGCCGCTGATGGAAAGCGATCTCGTCGAAGTCGCCCTGGCCTGCTGTGTCGGTCGCTTGGCCGAAACACCGCTTGCCTTTTGCGACGACGTGGCCGTCACCGTGGTGCTCGCCGCGCCCGGCTACCCAGGTGTGCCCGAGACCGGTGCGATGATCAGCGACTTCGGTCTCTTCGAAGACCCGAAGTATCAACAGTGGGGCATCGAGAGCCTCCTTGATCACGCCCACGGCGCATTTGTTTTTCAGGCTGGCACCGAGCGAAACGGTGCCGACATCGTCACCGCAGGCGGGCGGGTTCTTTCAGTAACCGGGGTCGGCCAGGATGTAGCGACGGCGCGAGGGATGGCCTTCGCTCGGGCGAACCAGATCGACTTTCCGGGCAAGCAGATGCGACGCGACATCGCGTGGCGGGCGATTGCTCGTACGTCAGGTGGCTACGCCGAGTCGGGTGTCGATATCGATGCCGGGCATGAGACGGTCGACCGCATGAAAGCCGCGGTGCAGGCCACCTACAACTCGGCGGTAGTAGCTGGCGTTGGTTCGTTTGGTGGCGTGCTCGATCTAGCCGAACTGAAGCGTTACGACCATCCGGTGCTTGTGGCATCTAACGACGGCGTTGGCACCAAAGTGATGGTGGGTGTGGCGGCCAACAACGTGGCCGGGCTCGGTGCCGACTTGGTGAATCACTGCATCAACGACATCCTCGTGCAGAACGCCCGTCCGATCGCGTTCCTCGATTACGTGGCAGCCGCCAAGCTCGAACCGATCAAAATTGCGGCCGTCGTGTCATCCATGGCCGACGCGTGTGGCGCCGTTGGCTGCGTGTTACTCGGAGGGGAAACGGCCGAGATGCCCGGCGTCTACCACGACGGTCATCTCGACGTGGCCGGCACCATCATTGGTCTGGCCGATCGCAACGCACTGCTCCCCCGCATCGACATTGTGCCCGGAGACATACTCATCGGCCTCGGCTCCAGCGGCCCACACACCAATGGATATTCGCTCCTGCGGCGCGTGCTCGCAGGCATCCCGCTCGATGTGATCCCCGACGGCATGAGCGTGCCGCTGGGCGAAGCACTGCTGGCCGTGCACCGCAACTATCTGCCCGTGCTCGAGAACCTGCTCGACAACCATCTACCGCTGGTAAAGGCCCTCGTCCACATCACCGGTGGCGGACTGCTCGACAACCCGCCGCGCATTCTGCCCGAGGGTACGGCTGCGAAGGTGAAGCTCGGCAGTTGGCCGGTACCGCCGCTGTTTCAGTTGGTTCGTGATGCCAGCGGGCTTGACGCCGATGAGCTTCACCGCACGCTCAACATGGGCGTGGGCATGGTGCTGGTTGTCGCTGCCGCTGACGTCGCCGCCGTGCAGGCCGAGATCAACGAAGACAGCTGGATTATCGGCGAAATCATCGAAGGCAACCGCACCGTCACGCTCTACTGATGCCCGCCCGTATTGTCGTTCTGGCGTCCGGTTCGGGCACCAATCTGCAGGCAATCCTCGACGCCTGTGAGGGCGGTGCGCTCGCGGCAGAGGTTGTTGCAGTCGTGTCCGATCAGCCCGAGGCATTCGCGCTCGAACGGGCCCGAACGCATCACATCGCAGCGGTCGAACTGCCACGTCACGAAACTGAGAAACGGGCCGAGTACGACGTTCGCCTTCGGGGCGTGGTGGCCGAATATCTTCCCGATTGGATTGTGCTCGCCGGTTTTATGCGGCTGCTGTCCGCCGCATTTCTCGACCACTTCCCCGGCCAGGTCATTAACCTGCACCCGGCGCTGCCCGGTGATCTTCCCGGCACCCACGCCATTGAGCGAGCGTTTGCTCAACACCTCATTGGTCTGCGCACCGAGTCGGGCGTGACGGTGCACCTGGTCCCCGATGAAGGTGTCGATGATGGCCCAATACTTGCAACAGCAACCATCTCGTTCGAGACCGACGACACCCTTGAAACATTCGCTACCCGCGTACACGCGGCCGAACACCGGTTGCTTGTAGACACGCTTATCGCTCTCACCAAGGAGACCGCCCGATGAACAACGAGACGATCTTTGACCGCTTCCAAGCGCTGACATTCGACGATGTGGTCGTCGTCCCCGGCTACAGCCAGGTGCTTCCCGCCGACGTCGATACTTCGGCCATCTTCGCCGGTGACATCCGCCTCGCCGTGCCGCTGGTGTCGGCGGCTATGGACAAGGTGACTGAGTCGGGTCTGGCCATCGCAATCGCCCGCCGCGGCGGCCTCGGCGTGATTCATCGCAACCTGTCGATCGAGGACCAGGCCAAGGAGGTGGACCGCGTGAAGCGATCGCAGTCGGGCATGATCACCGACCCCGTCACCCTCCGCCCCGACGCCACCGTGGCCGACGCCGAAGCCATAATGGCCGCGTTCCACATCTCTGGAGTGCCGATCACAGACGTTGGCCGGCACTTGGTTGGCATTCTCACCAACCGCGACACCCGTTTCATGGAACCCGACGAGCTTCAGCGGCCCGTCACCGACTACATGACGTCCGTCGGTCTCATCACGGCATCGGCCGACACCACGTTGCAGGAGGCGAAGGCGATACTTCGCCAACATCGCATCGAGAAGTTGCCGTTGGTCGACGCCGAGGGTCGCCTCGTCGGACTCATCACGGTGAAGGACATCAACAAGCACACCGACAACCCGCACTCCACCCAGGACCGTCGTGGTCGTCTGCGGGTAGCCGCAGCGGTCGGCGTGGGGGCCGACCTGGAGGCGCGGGTGCAGGCGCTCGTCAGCGCCGCCGTGGACGCCATCGTGATCGACACCGCCCACGGCCACTCAGCTGGCGTAGTGGAGGCCATCCGCCGAATCAAGAGCGTTGCTGAGGTGCTGGTTGTGGCCGGGAACGTGGTGACGGCAGAAGGCGTAGAAGCGCTTTATGCCGCAGGCGCGGATGCCATCAAGGTTGGCGTAGGGGCCGGGTCGATCTGCACAACCCGCATCGTTGCTGGCGCTGGCATGCCGCAGCTTTCGGCCGTGTACGAGTCATCGGTGGCCGCTCGGCGCTTGGGCGTGCCACTGATCGCCGACGGAGGCACTCGCTTCTCGGGCGACGTCGTGAAGGCCATTGCAGCAGGTGCTCATACCGTGATGCTCGGCAGCCTTTTGGCCGGAACCGACGAAGCGCCGGGCGAGACCGAGTTGTTCGAGGGGCGTCGCTACAAGTCGTACCGCGGCATGGGCAGCTTGGCCGCCATGCAAGGCCACGGCGCCGATCGCTACGGCTCGGCGCAAGGCGCCGCCCGATCGAACAAGGCCGTGCCCGAAGGTATCGAAGGGCGCGTCCCCCATGCAGGTAGTGCTGCCGACGTCATCGACTCGCTCGTCGGCGGTCTGCGATCGGGCATGGGTTATGCCGGGGCCGCCAACCTTGCTGACCTTCGTGACAACAGTCGCTTCATGCGCGTGAGCACCGCTGGGCGCGACGAGAGTCACCCGCACGACGTCGAGATTACCCGAGAGGCCCCCAACTATCAGTGGGGCGGCCGTTAAAGAATCGTCCGACTCAGCTTTGACGGAGTCGGACATGTGGAAGGCTTCACCCATGAGTGCGCTTGATGCTCGACCGGCGGAACGTTACGAGAAGCCATCACGGCTGCTGTATCTCTCCGAAGCCACGCGAGCCACGTCCGAGTTCTGGTTCGCCGCCGCCACGGTGCCGATCGTCGCCGCGCTCCCGAAGGGCGACGGACACACGGTGCTGGTGCTTCCCGGGTTCGGTGGATCGAACTCCTCCACTCTCGTGTTGCGGGGGGCCCTCGCCGCTATTGGTTATGAAGCCAAGGGGTGGCGCGGCGGTCGCAACCTCGGCCCCTCCCCCGTGGTCGTCGACAGCCTCATGCGCACCGTTGCCTCCCACGTGCGCCGCTCGGGCGGAAAGATCAGCGTCATCGGGTGGAGCCTGGGCGGCATCTACGCCCGTCTCCTCGCCGAGCGCATGCCCAGCGACATCCGGTTGGTCATCACGCTCGGTACGCCATTTCGAGCGATATCGTTGAATGACACCCACGCGGGGAGCACGTACAAGCTGATGGGGCTGCTCAAGCGGAACAACCCGAATTCTCTCCACTACCCGGTTGGATACCGCGGCCCCGTACCAGTGCCGTCCACGTCGATCTTTACCAAGACTGACGGCATCGTGCCGTGGCGATCATGCATTGATGAACGCGATTCAGGCCACGAAAATGTCGAGGTGTTTGGCAGCCATTGCGGGCTGGGTCATCACCCGGGTGCGCTGATGGTTATCGCCGACCGGCTTTCGCAGCCGTCGGACGCTTGGAAGCACTTCGAGCCTTCGGGGGCGGCACGGGCGCTGACTCGGACATGGTCGACCTTGCCGCACTGAGCAGTTCGGTCAACGACCGGTCCAGACCGTCCGTCAGTACCCACGCGTCAGGAATGAGTTCCCGGCAGGTGACCAACCCGAAATCGAGCTTGCCCAAATAGCTCTGCACCGTGATGTTCAAACCCTGACCGTCGACAATGGTGGAAACCGGGTAGAAGTGCTGCAGCAGATTTCCCGCGAGATACAGCGGAACGTTCGGGCCCGGCACGTTCGAGATCACCACGTTGAACGGCGGGTTCAAACGATCAGCCACCCGCGCCCTTGTCACAATGCGCGACGCTCGGGCCAAAACTGCTGGCGGGGCAAAGTGGGCGAGATCGGTGAGCAGGTCGGCGGGCACCGCCTTCTGCATCTCTTTCACCGACTTCATGGAATGGTGGATAGCCAGCAGCCGCTCGACCGGATCGACGATGTTGGTGTGCAACGAACACAACACCGACGCCACCCGATTGGAGTAAAGGTCAGCATCGGACTCGGTACGGATGGACACCGGCACCATCGACACCAGCGGTTCGGTCGGAAGCTCGTTGCGCTGGAGCAGGTAGTCACGCAGCATGCCGGCGCTGATGGCCATCACGACATCGTTCAAGGTGACGCCGTATGCACGGCGCACGATCTTGGCATCCTCGATAGGGAATGATCGGAACGCAAAGCGTCGATGCGCGGTGATGCCCTTGTTGAACGATGTCTTCGGCGCGGGGCCGCTGGTGATGAGCGGAAACTGCTCGGGGCGAGCCGGTAAGAACTTTGCGAGCGCCTCACCGACACCCGGGATCTGCGTGAGGCCCATGGCGGCCGGCATCCCCGCCAAGCCGGTCTTTTGACGAATGCCGGTAAGACTGGAGAACAGCTGACGCTGCATGCGAAGGGCACGAGCAGGGTTGCGGGACCAGTTCAGGGCGGTGCGGGCCATGAGTTCACCAAAGGACGGTTCGGACTCACCCTTCCACGCCCTCTGCGGTGGTTCAATGGCGCGTCCGGCCGGGTCAGTGTCGAGCAGGGTGGTCAGCATTTCGACGCCCTGCACCCCATCGATGGTTGCGTGATGAATCTTCTGCAGCAGCGCGACGCGATTGTCGGCGAGACCTTCAATCACCCACATTTCCCACAGCGGACGGGACCGGTCCAGCGGACGAGCGACGAGGCGGGCCACCAGTTCACCCAGTTGCTGGTCGTTGCCAGGCGGTGCGACCGCGGTCTCGCGTACGTGGAAGTCGATATCGAAATCGGCATCATCGACCCAGTACGGATGATCGAGTCCGAACGGTACCGTGACGAGTTTGCGGCGCAAAATGGGCAGCACATGAAGCCGTTGTTCGATCGCGTTGATCAGCGACGTGTAGAACTCGCCCGGCGCCCGATTCTGATCGACTGCGTACACGGTGAGGGAGGCGACGTGTCCGAACTGACGGGCCGTTTCGATACTGAGGAAGCTGGTGTCGAGTCCGGTCAGCTGGCGCATCGGCTCACAGTACCGCGGCGCCTACTTCGCTGCGACAGGGCGCTGCCAACGGATGACGTGATCGATCTCGCCGCTCTCGACGTCGTATACGAATCCGGCCACGACTTTGAGGGTGGTGAGGTATGGCTTGGATGCGAGCAGATCAAGATCTTCACGAAGGGCGGCGGCATGATCATCGATGGGGAAAAACCCGAAGTCGGCGCCCGTACGTTTGCGCAATTCCTCATCGGTGACACCCGCAAGGCCGCACTTGGTGTGCTGCATGATGACCACCGTGTCGACCCCGAGTATGTGCGTGGACAACGCCAAACTGCGCAGCACATCTTCGGTGATGCGACCGCCAGCATTGCGCAACACGTGAGCTTCGCCAAGGTGCAGACCGAGAGCGGCGAACACATCGATGCGAGCATCCATACACGTGACGACGGCGAGGTGACGACTGGGCTTGGCGTCAGCGACCCGAGCCCTTGCTGCGGCGTATCCGTCATTGGCAGCCAACAGCGACCCGATTTGTGACATGGGGTCTTGATTATCAGCTTCCGCGGCCATTCCTCCAACCTATGCGGTCCGGCTGTCACAAATCATGCCGGCAATTCGTCGTACCGGGTGAGAGAACGAAACGAGGAGGCTTTCCATGGAAGACCTGATTGTTGTTGGTGCCGGACTGGCCGGTCTTGCGGCTGGGGCAATGGCTGCAACCGCAGGCCAGCGCGTGGTGGTGCTGGACGCCCACGGCGGCAACGGGCGAGCCCAGACGACCGAGCGCGAAGGCTTCGTATTCAACGGCGGACCACGTGCGCTCTACAGGGGCGGAGCGGCCGAGCGCGTGTTGCATTCGCTCGGCATCCATCCGACCGGCGGCCCGCCATCGTCGGTCAGTTACGGCACTCGCGGCGGCGTGACCGACGTGCTGCCGTCGGGGCCGAGCAGCATGCTCCGAACCAAGCTGCTCGGCCCAGCCGCCAAGCTGCAACTGGCAGGGTTCATGGCCAAGCTGCCGCGCATCGATACGACCACTATGGCCGGCGTGACGATGGACGAGTGGATCGCGGCGGCCCATCTGCGGCCGGCGGTCGAGGCGCTGACCCGCATGATTCTGCGGGTGTCAACCTATTGCGAACGCCCTGACGTGCTGTCGGCCGACGCTGGCGTGATGATGGTGCAACACGGTCTCGGGCTGGGCGTGCTCTACCTCGATGATGGTTGGAAACAATTGACCGATGCCCTGCGAGCTGTCATCGCCGAACACGGCGGTTCAATTCGCCCGCACGCCGCCGTTCGGCAGGTTCGGTCGAGCGATGACGCGGCCGAGGTCGAACTCACGGACGGAACCTTGCTGCGGGCCTCTGCCGCGGTCGTGACGGTCGGCGGGCCAACCGCCACCGCTGCGCTCCTGGAATCACCCCCGCCGTCTTGGTCGTCCCTCGGCCCGGATGCAGTGGCGGCCTGTCTCGAGTTGGGTCTGCGAGCGCCCACGGACAAGCGGGTCTACTTTGATCTTGATGAGCCGCTCTACTACTCGGTGCACTGCCCTCCAGCTCGTATCGCACCGCCTGGGCAAGCGGTAGCCCATGTGATGCGGTACCTCGGTGCCAGCGACCCGACCGCTGAAGAGGCCCGCACCCAACTTGAGGCGCACGCTGCCGCCGCGGGCGTTGCCGCCGGCGAGATCGTCACGCAGCGCTATCTTCATCGCATGGTCGCTTCGTACGCCATCCCGGTCGCCTCCAACGGCGGTCTACCTGGCCGCCCCGGCGTCACGGTGGAGGGCAGCCCGCACGTGTTCGTGGCTGGTGACTGGATCGGTTCAGAAGGGATGCTGGCTGACGCAGTCTTCGCCAGCGCCGCGAGCGCGGTGCAAGCGGCACGGTTGGTGTCTGTGTTGTGAACGCATCCGAGGTGTTCGAGGGCGAACGATCCCGACTGCTCGGGTTGGCGTACCGAACACTCGGCACGTTTGCCGACGCCGAGGATGTGGTTCAAGAAGCTTGGTTGCGTTTGCAACGAACGGAACTAGAGTCCCTCGCCAACCCTGCAGCGTGGCTGACTACCGTCACCACTCGGCTGGCCATCGACCGACTGCGACAGCAGCAACGCTCACGAGAGGAGTACGTCGGCCCGTGGCTGCCCGAACCCATCGCCACCACCGAGGACCCCAGTCGCACCGTGGAGATGGCAGAGAGCCTCACAGCCGGGTTCCTTGTGCTCCTTGAAACGCTCGGTCCCAATGAACGCGTCGCGTTCTTGCTGGTGGAAGTGTTTGGCGAGCCATACGCACAGGTGGCCGCGATCTTGGATCGATCTGAGGCCTCGTGTCGCCAGCTTGTCCACCGAGCCAGGGTGCGCATCGAGAAGGGTCGACCCCGCTTCAAAGCCGCTCCAGCCGAAGCCGAGCAGGTCGCCGCCGCGTTTGCCCAAGCAACGATGAGCGGCGATATGGACGCGCTGCTGGCCCTGATCTCCGATGAAATTCAACTCATCTCCGACGGAGGCGCGTTGCAACACGCTGCCCGTCGACCCATTGTCCGACCCGATCAGGTGGCACGCTTCCTGCTCAACGTCCTACGTCGACTTCCGGCCGGCGTGACCTTTGAAAACTCCGTGCTCAATGGTGAGCCGTCACTCATCCTGTGGAACGAAGGAGCACCGATGATGACCATGCAACTTGACATCGGCGCCAACCAAGTGCAACGCATCCGTTTCGTCATCAACCGCAACAAACTCAGCCACCTCACAAGCCCCGTCGCTCTGCGCTAAATACGGGTTGCGCAAAGTTAAGGTTGTGCGCATGCGGATCAAGCAGTTGTGGAGATACCCGGTGAAGTCGATGCAGGGGGAATCTTTGCCGTCGGTCTCCGTTGATGAGTGGGGATTGATCGGTGATCGCCAATGGGCAGTCATCGACCTCGAAACCGGTTTGACCCTCACCGCTCGTAGGGAGCCACGGCTACTTTTCGCCCAGGCGAACCTGAGCGAGGACGACGCCGTGTACATCTTGCTCCCGACCGGCGTCGCTATCTCGAGCGTGGCATCCGCCGCGGCCGACGCCGCGCTGTCGGAATGGTTGGGATATTCGGTGGCGCTACAGCGGGCCGGTGACGCCCCCGCTACCTACGAGATCGCAGCCAACTTCGAGGACGAAGAGAAGTCGGAATGGTTGCGATGGCAAGGACCGGCCGGAACATTCATGACTCCACCAAAGCTCGAGTGTCGTTCACATCATCGGAGTCGATGCGAGAGTGGGATCCCCGGCGCTTTCGTATGAATGTGATCGTTTCAGGGTCGCTGTCGTACTCGATGACCGAAGGCACCTTGACGACCGGAACAGCATCGTTTGCGATCCGCAAACCGATCGACCGCTGCGTCATCACGACCAGAGCGCAACCCGGCGGTATCGACCGAGACCTGAGCGTGCTCAAGACCATCATCGCCGATATGAACAACGAACTCGGCCTCGCCACCATGGTTGAATCAAACGGCACACTCACCGTCGGCGACGCCGTTTCCCTTATACCCTGACGGTTACGACGCTGCCTTGATCTTGCCCTTGCGACGGGATCGAAAGGTCGAACGCTCGACGCGATTGAGATACCTGACGGGGTCAGCGAGGGCTGGCTGGGACAACGCCAGCCACGAGTTGACCGAGGACCAGTCCCACACCTTCACGCTGCCCGGCAGCACGCCAACCGGCAGCGGGAAACCACCCGCACCCCGTTTGCCGGACGACCAAAGGCGAATCGCTTCACGCGAACGACCGACCCGCGCGGCGATCTCGGAGAGGTCCACAAGGTCATCATCAATGTCATCGATGGTGGAACCGAGCGCCTCCAACCGTGTAGCGAGTTCTACCGCCACGGCAAGAGGCCTGCCCGGGCCACTCAGGGTCACGTAAAGAACCCCATCGTGAGTGGCCACAACGGAGGCACTGTCGATCTTGTCAGCAACAGCTCGCACGAACTCATCAAAGTCACTTGTCACCTCGGCGAGCCGAAACCTCACTTCAACGTCCACAAGAATTTCCATTCCTCCATGTTTGCAATTGCCAACACTATACGCACCGCCGGGCTTCCCGTGCCAAACGACGAGCGGCGTTTCCACAGTTCTTCGGAGTGCCAGGAACCGAGATGGGGCTGTGCCGGCCACACGGACACCAAAGCAATCCCCAGTGGCCACCCTCGGTCAACCGCCATCCGTCGGCAACGAGACTCTCCAGCAGTCGTCGGACCTCATCACATTCGTGCCTCGACGGTTTCAAGTTCTTGCGGTGAGGTGGCACAGAACAAGATGCTACGGAGGGGGTGTCGCATAGTTAGCAGACGCGCCGGTACTACCCGGTCGAGCGGGTTGTGGAGAAGGTTGGCTAGTTACAGGCGGGCGAAAGGTTCGCGGTGCCGACCGGGTTGAGGACGGTGGTGCAGGTGGCTGTGCCGGTTGGTCGGCTTGTCGGGGATAAATGCTGAAGGTGCGTCCGCCACTGACTTCGATACGAGAGCCGGCATTCACTGGGAAGACACCAACAACCGGCGAATAGATGGTCACATTGGTCAGTTGGATGAGCCCGTTGAAGTAGGCCGTCCCACCGGGGATCAACCCGTGACGCTGAGGAAGAGAACCGGATCCCACCACCGCCCAGCTTGACCGTCACTGCGTTCGCCACCGGCGTCTGCCCATCGGAGAAGTTGAGGTTCGACGTATTGGGACGCGGCGCGTCCGCGGGCCAGACCGTGCGGAACCCATCTCCGACCGGGCCAACCGCGATGACGTTCAATACAACAGCCGTGCTTGTCGCGGGAACGCAGCCACCCTTCGCCCCGGTGACCTGCGACACGAACTCCTCATCAGGCACGCGCGGGCGGGCTCTGGTGCCGATGGTCGCCGGCGCCGGCCGAGTGTCGAACAAGCGGCATGGCACGATCGGAACAAACACGTTGCCGATGGTGCGCTGCGTTGATGCGCCTGCGTAGCTCAGTCCGCCGTACCCGAGTGTCACGGCCAAGACCGCGCCCAACGCGGCGCGACGAGACCGCACTAGCCACAATGATGGATGTTCCCGCGTCATAAGCCCGTTCCGCCTGCCACCGCTTTGCCCCAACAATCTTAGGCGGCCTAAACGAACTGTGGACTGAGCCGCATGAACCAAAACCGCTCGCCAACCCTA
>JAYTKG010000623.1:0-2030 GCA_043730435.1 Acidimicrobiia bacterium
GTTTGCTGGCCACCAGCGTGGGCCTCGGCATCTCGGGGAACCGTCAGCGGATCGATGACGACCGCGACCATCGTCTGTCCGAACAGGCCAGCGCACAAAGCGAACTGGTGTCGCAATACTTCGACCGGGCCCGTACATTGATCCTGCTTACCGCCCAGAATCCGGCGTTTGAGGCGTTCTACCAGGCTCCTGGGTCCCGGTCGGACAAGCTGATCGCTGGCGGTCCGATCATCGATCACATGCACGCTGCGCTCACCTACCTGGGGAGCCTGTATCCGGCGGATGTGGTGAGCGAAGTGTGCTTCATCCACGGTTCCGGAGAAGAGGACGCGCGAGTAGCGGGCGGTCATTTGGCCGACGTCACGCAACTGTCTCAGGACGAAAGCGTCAATCCGTTCTTCGTGTCGACGATGAAGCTCAAGCCCGGTCAGGTCTACCAGGCGGCGCCCTATCTTTCACCCGACGCACATCAATGGGTTATCTCCAACTCGACGATGCTGCCGTTCGCGGGTGAGCCGGCGCTGCTGCATTTCGAGGTCACGCTCGACAGCTTTCGACAGACCCTGCGGCAGGTGGGCAGCGGTGAGGCCTTTCTCGTTGATGCCAAGACGGGCGCCATCATGCTTGACGTGCAGCGGCCGCCGACAGCGGATGGCGGCTTGAGCATGACGGGCCAGAGCCCCTACGGACAGTTGGCGAACACCACCGCGGCAAGCGGCGTTGTCACCATCGATGGTCAGCGAACCGCGTTCCACCGGGTGGCGGCATCCGACGGAAATGACAACGACTGGTTGGTGATTGCAAGCGTGCCGGCGGGTCAGGCGGCGTGGTTCGACGGGGTCGGACTGACCCCCATCATGATGCTTGCAGCCGGACTCTTCGTCCTGATCTTTTCGTATCTGAACTTTCGTGCCAGTCAACGCGAACTGCGCAACGCTGCGCTCACCGATCGCCTCACGGGTTTGCCGAACCGCGTATGGCTGAATGATCGTCTTGGCCAGGCTGTGCGGCTCTCGCAGCGCACCGGCCTTATGGGCGGCGTACTTATGATCGACCTCGACCGGTTCAAGGCGGTGAATGACACCGTTGGTCACCACAAGGGGGACCTGGTGTTGGTGGAGGCCGCTCGGCGGCTCCAGCTTGCCGTGCGGGCATCTGACTCGGTCACTCGACTCGGTGGCGACGAATTTGCAGTTTCGATCGAGGGTTTGAGCGATCGCAGCGACGCCACCCGAACGGCCGAACGCATCGTCGCCGACTTCACCCAGCCATTCGTCGTCGATGGTCGGGCGTTCTCTGTGGGAGCGAGTGTCGGCATTGCGATCTACCCCGACAGCGGACCCGATCTGTCGGTGCTAATGCAACACGCCGACGCTGCCATGTACGAAGCCAAACGAACCGGATCCGGCTACCAGATGTACGAGCCGAAGCAGGATGCCGAGCCAGCGGCACCGGTGCGTTCTGAGGTGTGGGCAGCCCCGGTCGCCCCTGGCTCCTGACTGGTTTCGCTGGCCGTGGCCGCTCCATTCAACCTTGTAGTACCCCCTCTGTACGGTGATCGGTGGGTGGAGGCCCATTCGCATCGGATTGTCTGATGCCTGCCAAATCGGAGTACTGCCATGATCATCAGCTGCGAAGAATGCACCATGCAAGACACGCCAGCGTGCGGGGACTGTGTCGTCACCTTTCTGCTCGGACGTGAGCCCGATGAGGCCGTTGTGTTCGATGTCGCCGAAGAGCGGGCACTGCGCCTGCTGGCCGGGGCGGGCATGGTGCCCACCCTGCGCCATAGCGTGCGCGTAGCTGTCGGTCGCTGAACGGCCGCTACCGTGGGTCTTGTGTCGGTCGATGTCGCAGAGTTCACGACGGAAATTCTTGAACTTGGGCGGTCTTCCGGGCTTGATGCGGTCGGCGTTGCCTCGGCCGATGTACTGGCCCGAGCGCGGGCCGAACTGATCTCGCGTAAATCGCTCGGGCTGCATAACGGCATGAAGTTCACGTACAAGAACCCGGTGCGCTCTACCGACCCG
>JAYTKG010000624.1:0-1768 GCA_043730435.1 Acidimicrobiia bacterium
CAGGTGTGCGCAAGGTGGAGCTGCGACGAATCCCCGATGAACGTGGCACCGTGCACCACATGCTGCGAAACGATGATCCCCATTTCCTCGGGTTTGGCGAAATCTATTTCACCACGATCTATCGCGACGTCATCAAGGGTTGGCATCGCCACCGTGAAATGACGCTCAACTACGCCGTTCCGCACGGCCGGATCAAACTCGTGCTCTTCGATGATCGCCCCGACTCGGTCACTCGGGGGGCACTCGAGGAGCATTTTCTCGGGCCCGACGACTATGCATTGGTGCAGATCCCGCCTGGGGTGTGGAACGGATTTAAGGGGCTCAGCGACACGGCCCTGGTCGCCAATTGCTGCACCCACACTCACGATCCGTCGCGATCGGACCGACTCGACCCCTTTGAGAATCACATTCCGTATCACTGGGCGCTAAATAATCACTGAACAATGATGCGTTTGCTTCATTGAACCCGTTGGGAGCCGATTCCTACGATACGAGGGCTAGCGCACGTGCCACCCACAGACCTAACGAGAATCGGAAAGGGAGTTGGATGAAAGTGGTCATCCTTGCTGGCGGCCTAGGGTCTCGGCTCAGCGACGAGACGGCGATTCGACCAAAGCCAATGATCGAGATCGGCAATCGCCCGATTCTTTGGCACATCATGAATCACTATTCTCATTTTGGGTTTAACGAGTTCGTGCTCTGCCTCGGTTACAAGGGCGATTGCATCAGGCGTTACTTCACAGAATCCTCGACCTACGCGAACGACCTGACGGTCGATTTCCACGGCAATCGAGAGCAAGACTGCCAGGATTCGGTGGGCCCGTGGCGAGTGACGATGGTCGACACCGGGGAGAACACGGAAACGGCTGGTCGATTGCTCAAGATCCGTGAGTGCGTCGGGGACGACACGTTCATGATGACATATGGCGACGGTGTAGCAGATGTCAATCTGGGTCGGCTTGTCGACTTTCACCGCAGCCACAGCCAGATCGCCACGGTCACGGCCGTGCACCCGCTCGCCCGATTCGGACATCTGACCCTGGACGGCGATCTCGTCACGACCTTCGACGAGAAGCCGCAGATGAGCAGGGGTTGGATCAATGGTGGGTTCTTTGTGCTGCAACCGGAAATCTTCGACTACATCCCCGGTGACGTCGATTGGGCCAAAGAACCAATGGAGCGTCTCGCCGACGACCGCCAACTCGCGGCCTACCGTCACAGCGGTTTTTGGCAGTGCATGGACACGGTTCGCGACAAGTTGTACCTGAACGCCCTGTGGGAAGCCGGGAACCCACCGTGGAAGTTGTGGCTCTAAGCGTTGTTGATTTTCCGTTTTACGAGACGGGTGCAATGCTGTGCTCGGGCAGGGCGAACGTCACTGCACACATGGCCAAATGATTGACAAGGCCGCTCAGCCAGACGTCACACGAATGGTGTTCGAGGGCAAACGATCGCGCCCGTTGACCCAGTTCCTCGGCCAATATTGGGTCCTCAAGCAGGTCGCGCAACGCGGACCGCAGTAATTCTGGACTGCTGTGCGGCACGCGCACGGCAACGCCGGATGCTGCGAGTACACCCAAATACCCCATGTCAGTCACCACTAGCGGTCGCCCGCATGCCAACGCTTCAATCGCGGAGGTACTCCCCGCATCGATGTCGTTGTCCACCACGCAGACCACTACCGCATTGGCCTGGCAGTACAGATCCCGGAGGTCGGCCATTTCTAAGGCAACGAACTTAAGGTTGTCGATCGCGCGGGTTGGCATTG
>JAYTKG010000625.1:0-2486 GCA_043730435.1 Acidimicrobiia bacterium
CGTCGACTTGTTCATGACCGAGCTCGTCTATGAGGCCTGCGACGATACCCGCAAGCTGCCGCATGGTCGGCGGGTACGCAAGCGATGGACTTCCGCCGACGCCGGGGGCGTCAAACGCGATCGTCTCGCGATCGGTGAACTGTTCTCGGAACGGACGGAACAAATCCCCGGTTGCGCCGATCCCATTCACCAGCAGCAGTGGTCGTCCGGCACCGCGCTGCTCGACGGACACACGCAAACGCTGACGCCCGACCCTGACCGAGGTGGACCGCAGGTGAACTTCGCCGGTAGCACTCATGGCCACACTCTGTCAGACGCGGGTTGCGCCGACGAAGTCCTCAACTGACAACGTAGGTACCCGGCGCCTCCACGAGCGAGGGGTGCCGCTCGCTGCCAAGTTCAGAAGGCGCGGCGACCTTTTTGCCGGCGCGAGCGGTGAGCCAGTTGGTCCAGTGGTCCCACCAGCTGCCGGCATGGGCGCTTGCACCCTGCAACCATTCATCGGACGACATGGTGAGGCCGATGGCATCTGGATTGGTCGAGTACTGGCCTTTCGGATTGCCTGACGGATTGACAAGCGCCTGGATGTGGCCCTGCGAGCTGAGCACGAACTCCGATTTTCCACCGAGCAGGTTGACCGTCTCGTAGCACGCCGCCCACGGAGTTATGTGGTCGGTCACGGCACCAACCACGAAGCTGTCGCAAGCCACTGCGCCGAGATCCACCGGTGTGTCGAGGGCTACAACCTTGCCGGGTTCGACCAGCGAGTTCGTTGCAGCCATGGTGAGAAAATCCTGATGCAGTTCGGCCGGCAGGTTGGTCGCGTCGACGTTCCAGGCCAGCACATCGAACGCTGGCGGGTTCTTGCCGAGCAGGTAGTTGTTGACCCAGTAATTCCAGATGAGGTCGTTGGGACGCAGTAATGCGAACAACTTTCCGAGTGCTGCACCTTCCAGAACACCCTTGGATCGGCTGGCCCGGCGCGCCGCCTGGAGCACCGGACCAGAGAGCAGCGTGCCCACGGTCGACGGCACCGTCCAGTCGAGGATGGTGACGAGAAAGCTCGCCGAGTGCACTCGCTGGTCGCCGATCGCGGCGAAGTGGCCGAGCAACGCTGCGGTCGTGATGCCGCCAGCGCACACACCGAGGAGATTGAGATCCGACCTGCCGGAAATCTCCAGCGTCGCGTCGGTCGCCTCGAGCAGCGCGGCGAGGTAGGTGTCAAGGTTCCAGTCGCGATGCACCGCCTGCGGGTTGCGCCAACTGACGAGGAACACCTGCTGGCCGGACTGAACGAGATGCTCGACCAGGCTGCGCCCTGGCGCCAGATCGAGCACGTAGTAACGGTTGATCTGCGGCGGGACCACGAGAATTGGACGTTCGTGGACGCGCTTGGTGGTTGGGGTGTACTGGATCAGTTCCATCACCTCGTTGCGGAACACGACCGCGCCCGGCGTGGCGGCAATCGTCTCACCGGGAATGAATGGACGACTGTCAACCATTGACGGCAGGCCGCCGTTGGCCTTCACGTCATGCATTGCGTGCCTGGCACCGTCGGCGAGGCTGCGGCCTCTGGTACGGACCGCCTCTTTGATCGCGGCAGGATTGCCGGCCAGGGTGTTGGTCGGGGCAAGTGCGCTGGTGATGATCGAAGCAATCAACTCGGAACGTAACCTGCTTTTGTCATCCATCGCGAGGTCATTGATGACTCGGCCAACCTCACGCTCGAAGGCAAGGTGATGCTGAGCAATTCGGCGGAACAGCGGACGACGCTCGAACCATTCGTCAGCGAATCGGCGATCCTTCGGGTCCGGGCGCACGTCGCTGATACCGGCCGCTATCTTGACGTTCTCCGCTGCCAAGGAAACTGCGTGGCGGGCAATCGTTGTTGGCTGGGTCCAGGCATTGCGGGTCAGTCGGCTGGTCGCTGACACGATCTGCGCGGGCGTAAGCCCAATCGGCAACGATGAGGTGATCGCCTCGATCGTGGCCTCAACAATGGCGATCTCTTCGGGAGTGAGTCCGACGCGGGTTTCGGACGAGGTGGTGGACATCGGACAGACCCTCTTTTGCGGTTGAGTAGGTGATACGGTCGACCACCGGACTATTCTGACGATTATAATCAATTTTGAACAGTATCGTCAATAGTGATATTTGGAATACCTCCCATCTATTTGAGAGATGACTATGAGTCGACCCGAGACTACGACAGCAAGCACCTTGCGCCACACGCGCACCACCGCGGCGGCGACCGGCAGCGCCAGCGCCAGCGGGTATCCACGCAAGCGCGCCAGAACGCGGCGTGCTCTCCTCAATGCTGGTCGAGCAGAGTTGGCCGAACACGGGCCCGATGGCGCCACAATCGGCGAGATCGCCCGCCGCGCGTTCGTCTCTACCGGCACCTTTTATAACCATTTCGACGATCTCGACACGCTGCTTCAAACGGTGGTCAACGAACTTGCCGGCGCCATCGAGACGGCTCGCGA
>JAYTKG010000626.1:0-4319 GCA_043730435.1 Acidimicrobiia bacterium
CGAGCGTCATGATCACCGGCCAGTCGTCTGTCCCCCAGTCACCCTTGGCGAAACCCGGCGTTGCTTTGATGTGCTCCATGCTGCCGGTCCACGCAGCGAAGTCACGGTCGTTATGCACTTCTTCCAACCGCTCTAAGCGCACGTCCGCAAGTCGGTGAACAATGGGCGCGTTGAAGCTGGCGGAATCGAACATGGCTGAAGCTTAGAAGGCGAGCGCCGCAACCCACCCTTCGCGACCTGTCGGCAAAGCAACCGATGGCGACTTCCGATCGGCGAGACTGACGGCGTGGAACAGCGTTCGTGGCCTCGCTCGCAACGGGAACTCAATGAGGGTCCTATACAAGTGCGCGTTCCGACGGTGGAACGCATCTTCAACCCAATGGATCCGAGCCCGCTCCATGAGCGTTCGCTGAACGATGAAGTTGCACTGTGGATTGAGGAGTGGGCAGAAGACATAGACGGCGACGAACCGATCTCGCTCGAGATTTACATCGGTGACGGCAGCGCGGCCGGCAAGGAAAATGCCGTCGTGGCCGGTCTGCGGGACTACTTCGAGTATCGGGAATGGGCCGCGTCACGCCAGCTCACGGAACTGTGGAGAGACGGTCGTATCAGCCTGCTGATCGGCATAGTTGCCATCACGTTTTTCACGTCGTCCTCACGACTCATCGGCGACACCACGGTTCCCGCTCTCCAGGTGGTACATGAGGGATTGGTCGTGCTCGGCTGGGTATCGATGTGGAAGCCAACCGAGATCTTCCTGTACGCCTGGTGGCCCATTCGGCGAGAGCGAAACGCCTATCGCCGCCTGGCAGCCGCCGAGGTCACCTTCCCTATGGTCAAGCCCCGCTAGCGGGGCCTCACAATCAAGTCCCGGGCCCGGTGAGCGGGGCGTCATCCACCTGTACGTCGGCGGCAACGGCGGGCTGCGTCCGCAACACGCGGTGCTGTTCGCCACCGACCTCGACGCCGACACATTGCTCACCTATGTCGATCGCATCCTCATGTTCTACATCCGCACCGCCGATCGCCTAGAGCGCACCGCTACCTGGTTGAACAAGCTCGATGGCGGGGTCGACTACCTTCGAGAGGTGGTGATCGACGACTCTCTCGGTCTGGCCGCCGACCTCGACGCGCAAATGGCCACCCACGTAGCCACCTACGAGTGCGAGTGGGCCGCTGCGCTCGCCAACCCCGATCGTCTCGACCACTTCGTCACCTTCGCCAACACCCCCGACCCCGACTCCACCCTCGTCTTCGTCCGCGAACGCGACCAACGCGTCCCGACGCCCTAGGGTCCCCCGCCAACGGTCAGCAGGTCGGCAGTGAGTTACGCCGAGGCGTCCGAACGTAACGGTACGATCCAGCTTGATGTGCTCCGACGATATGCAGATGCCGTTGACGCCGACGTTCACTACGTGCTCGTTCCTCGCGCCAGTGTTGTCCAATCAGCGGACAGTAAGGGCAGACGACGACGCCATGCGTTACGCCTTCGCTCGCCTCGACAGCGGCAGCCACCAGTTCTGTTTGAGTCCATCAGGGTGAACGTACAGTCTGAACTCACCAACCAATCGAGCGGATGTGAACTGTGACTGGTCATTCACCCTGATGACCCCAAACCAAAACATCCGCCCAGCAACCCGGAATACGAGAAGCGGGTCGCCACAATTCAAGCCGAGTTCGACGCCCAACAGTTGGCCTGGACGTTGAACGAGGTCCGTACGTCTCCAACGCTGGACTAACGACGTTCGTTAGATACCCGACTCACAGTGTGACGCACGCCGGCGTGAGGACCCTGTGCATGGCCAGTGCCGTAAGCCGCTACAAGATGACGCTCGGCTCAGACGGCCCGCCTGGCGCCTACGCCGATCTTGAACACGCCGACTGCATCGTGTTGTTCAGCGCCAACATCGCCGACAACCATCCGCTGCTCGCCCCTCGCGTGTTGGAGAACAAGACCGCGACCGTCATTGTGGTGGACCCTCGCGTGACCAAAACGGCGATGTTTGCCGATCAGCGTCTGGCCATCAAACCTCGTTCCGATATCGCGCTGCTGAACGGCATCATCCACATCCTCATTGCCGAAGATCTTCTCGATCTCGATTACGTGCGCGCTCACTGCGACGGCTTCGACGAACTGCGCGAACACGTGAGCACGTGAGCACGTGCACGCCGGCCAAGACTGCTGCGACGTGTGGCATCACGGTGCAGCAACTCCAGGAAACGGCTCGCAGTATCGGCAACGCGAAGGCCGCGACGTTGGCCTGGACCATGGGGGTGAACCACTCGGTGCAGGGGGCAGAAACCTCCGCGCTGATTGTCACGCTTGCGGCCATCACGCGAAATATGGGGAAACCGGGCGCGTCGCCGTTCTCCATCACCGGTCAGTGCAACGCAATGGGCACCCGCGAAACGGGCTTCACCGCATCCATGCCGGGTTACCGCGCTTACGACAACGCCGACGACCGCGCCGAGTTGGCTCGGCTGTGGAACATCGATGAGTCCCGCCTACCGACCGAACGCGGCCGGGCCTACCCCGACATCATCAGCGGAATCACCGAAGGGCGTATCAAGGCGGTGTGGATTATCGGCACCAACCCGGTGGTGTCATTTCGAATCGGGACGAGTTGGAGTACGCGATGAAGGCATCAAGGACCCGATGGTGCCGGGCAAGGCCCGACTCGGTCCGATGATTCTTGACCTGGCGGCGGCGCTGGCCCGCACCCGAACCAGCGTCGTTCTGGCTGATGGGCACGAGGTCGTGTTGCAAGGAAACACGCTGTTGGTCGCCGGCGCCCCCACCGAACTGGCCGAACGCGAAGCCGCGCTCTTGGCCGCACTCATCGCTCGCAAAGGTGCCACCGTCAGCAAGGCTGCCTTGCTCGCCGATGTCTGGGGCGTAAGTGGTGACGATCATGTCGTAGAGGTGACGGTTGCCCGATTACGCAAGCGACTCAGCCCCACGCTCAAGTTGATCGTTTCTGTACCGCGGCGGGGCTACCGGCTGGCGCTGTAGTTCACCCGATAGCGACTGCTCGCCACACCTTCAACGCATCGACGGTTTCGGCCACGTCGTGTACCCGCACGACCGACGCACCCCGCTGGGCAGCCAGGAGCGCCATGGCCACACTCGCCACGACGCGCTCCCCCGCCGGCCGGCCGGTGATGTGGCCGAGCGTTGCCTTCTGCGAGAAGCCCACCGCTATCGGGAAACCGCACTGCGCCAACACATAGAACTCGCGCATCAACGTGAGGTTGTGGTCGGCGGTCTTGCCGAAACCGAAGCCAGGGTCGAGCACGATGCGATCCCGCCCAATTCCGCCCTCCTCGCACATGTGCGCTCGTGCCAACAGGAAGTCGCGAACCTCGATCGTGACATTGTCGTAGTGCGGGGCGAGTTGCATGGTGCGCGGCGTTCCCTGCATGTGCATGAGGCAGACAGCAACACTGGTGGCGGCGCACAACTCAATGGCACCCTCGGCGCGCAACGATTCCACGTCGTTCACCATCACCGCGCCCGCGTCGATGGCTCGGCGCATTACCTCGGTCTTACGCGAGTCGATGGACACCCGCGCGCCGTCGCTTACCAGTCCTTCGACTACGGGCAGTACGCGAGCAAGCTCATCGGCCGTCGACACCTCGGGCGCGCCGGGCCGGGTTGACTCACCACCGATGTCGATGATGTCGGCACCCTCGGCCATCAGCCGTCGACCGTGCGATAACGCTCGATCGGTTGAGTCGTAGCGACCGCCGTCGGCAAACGAGTCAGGCGTGACGTTCACGATGCCCATCACCAGCGGCCGGGCCGGATCCGACCACGACGGAAACCGAAGCCTCAAGGCCGCACCGTTCGGAAAAAGGTGCGCATGTCATCGACCAGTTCCACCGGATGTTCCAACGCTGCGAAGTGGCCACCGTGTGACATCTTGGTCCAGTGGGTGATGTTGAAACGCGCCTTCGCCCAGGCCAGCGGCGGCAGATACAGCTCCTTCGGAAACAGTGCTGCGCCCACCGGGATTTCGACTCGGCCTTTGACCGTGCGAAACGACGACTGCTTGCCGAGCGTCTCGTAGTAGAGCCGCATAGACGAGTTGATGGTGTTCGTCACCCAGTAGATGGTGAGGTTCGTGCACAGTTCGTCACGGGTAACGGTTGAGAACACGTCGCCGTCGTTGTCGGTCCACGTTTGGAACTTCTCCACGATCCATCCGGCGAGCCCGGCGGGTGAGTCACTCAAGCCGTAACTCAACGACTGCGGTTTGGTCTGCTGAATCTTCTGGTAGCCCGTCTCTTGCTCTTGGAAATGCTTCATCGCCATC